>CAIMHT010000080.1 GCA_903840935.1 uncultured Chlorobiaceae bacterium | reverse complement strand
GACCTCATCGAGCATGTTGATTGCACTGATATCGCACGGCCTGAGCCCGATCAGGATTATTGGCGGCGCTTCGTAGCGCACCTCCTGTTCCCAGTTTCCGTCTTCGAAGTTGAATCGCGACAGTTCGTCGCGGAAAGGCAGAAAGAAATGCTTGGCTGAAGAGTAGGTAACCGAATAATCGAAATCAATTTCATCGGCCGATTTCACCGGTTTGAACTGGTAGATCGGTTTGCCGTCGCTTCCGGTATCGACCTTACGGGGCCCGTAGGCGTTGTTGTGCTTGACAATTGCATCGATGAACTTCCTGAACTCTGTTTTTGAAATGACCTTGTAAATCATGGGACAGGCTCCGGCTTCAGACGTTCTGAATAGGTCAGTACTATCTTTATCAAATGTACGCAAAAGCTTGCGGGAAGAAAAAACGATTTTTCCAGGTTTGCCGCCTATTGCCGTTTTTCCAGAAGATAAACCTTGTCGTTTTTCCTCACCTTTGTGCACTTGACGGTGACGCTGTCGCCCTTGGCCGCTTCCGTGGAAGGTTGATCATTGGTGTAAAATGTTTCGGCAATGCAGGTGACAGTTCCTGTTTTTGGCCCGAGGATTGAGAGCTTGTTGCCGCTTTTGAGAGTTCCGGCGTACATGAGGAATTCAGCCACCCCGGCTTTTGGATAATATTTTTTTATCTCTCCGATATAACTTTTTTTCTCTTCAGCCAGTGAACCGTACTCCCGGATCCATGCGTCAAAGGGTTTGCCGAAATAAAACCCCTCCGAAAATCCACGGTTGTAGACCAGGGCCAGCTTCTTTTTAAGCTTGATAGTCAGTTGGCTGTACGCACTTCGGAACTCCGTGTCGCTTCGATGAGCGGTACAGAAGTTGAGCGCCGAGCGGTAGGCAGAGGTTGCCGTCTGCACATATTCCGGGCTGCGGCTTCTTCCCTCAATTTTGAAGGCACTGATCCCTGTGTCGATGAGCACATCAAGAAATTCAATGGCGCAGAGATCTTTGGGGCTCATCACATAATCCGTTCCAAGCTCAAGCTCCTCGTTCTCCTCCGGATCGGTAATGATATACTGGCGGCGGCAGGGCTGCACGCACTCCCCGCGGTTTGCTGATCGGCCAAAGAGCTCCTGCGACATGAAGCAGCGCCCCGAAACCGCGACGCACATTGCCCCGTGAACAAAGCACTCAATGCGCAGGTCGAGTCGGTTACTCTTTATGTTGCCGATAATATGGCGCACCTGCTCAAGGGTGAGCTCTCGAGCCAGCACAATCATTTTTGCACCAAGGTCGGCATAGAACTTGGCCGCACGGTAGTTGCTGACTGATGCCTGTGTTGAAATATGAAACGGGATTTCAGCCTTCCGGCATGACTCGATGACCGCCATATCGGAGCAGATGATGGCGTCAATACCAGCTTGTTTTGCCGCCGCCACGGTCTGTGTCATCTTCTTCAGTTCGCCGTCATAGACGATGGTATTGAGCGCCAGATACCCTTTTGCCTTGTATGTTGTGCAGAGCCTTTTCAGCTCGGGAAAGTTTGCCGGAGTGAAATTGCTGCTTCCGGCACGCATGTTATAGCCTTCAGCTCCAAAGTAGACGGCATCCGCACCAGCCTTCAGCGCGGTGACCAGTCCGGTCATGTCGCCCGCAGGCGCAATCAGTTCAACCTTTTTTTCCTGCATGTACAAATTTTATATTGGGATACGCGCAACGGACTGCACCCTGTTTGATGGGAGCTGTTGCCCGTCATCATTGCAGATAATGTAAGCAAGGGGCAAGAGAAATCGGTAACCAATTTGGATTTTTTGGATGGGATGGCGATAAAAGAAAAATGCGTTACTGGCGTATTTCTGTAATTTTTTTTGAAATTTGACGGTGAATGAGTACTCTAAAGTAACTGTAATATTGTATGTAGTTTTTTTGAAATCACAAATGAGATGAGACAATGAAAAAACATTTATTGTTGCCGTTGTTATTTGCTGGTCTCTGGGCGACTCCGGCGTTTGCTACGCCTTACTTCGGCGTTTCGGCTGGTTTGGGACTGCTTAACAAGGCAGATGTAACGGTCTATGGTGTCACTAACCATGATGCTATTGAGTACAAGGCGGGGGTTCCATTTGGTGTTGCTATTGGTTTTAAGTCTGACTGCTATCGACTTGAGGGTGCTGTCAGTTATCAGACCTATGCCGTGGATCAATTTTACGCACAACCTCAGACAAATCTTGATTTTTCAGCTTTGTCGTTCATGGCCAATGGCTATTATGATTTTTGCATAAAAGATTCCGGTGTCTCCCCATATTTGACTGCAGGTCTTGGTCTTGCTTCAGTTAAGGTAAAGTCGAGTACTGTCACTTTCCTTGATGAAAGTGCGTTTGCATGGCAGGTTGGTGCCGGTGTTGGCCTCAAGGCTTCGGAGAACGTTGTCGTCGATCTTGGTTACCGTTATTTCAGAATATCAGATGTTACGAATAAGGCTGCGGATAAAACCTACAGTTCATCCGGCAGCAACATTCTCGCTGGTATCAGGTATAGCTTCTAAGGGTCGTCTCTCTTTTCAACACAGATTTTTTCGGCAGGGGTTTTCGCTCTTGCCGTTTTTTTTTGCTATCCAGCCTACTTTCGCCTGCAGACTCCATCAGCTCAACCTTTTTTTCCTGCATGTACAAGTTTTATATGAGAGATCCGCAGTGCTTCGTCAGGCAAATAATGTACACAAGAGGCGAGAGAAATCGGTAACAAATTTGAGCTTTGGAGATGGGATGGCGACAAAAGAAAAATGCGTTGATGGTGTATTTCGATAATTTTTTTTTGAAATATGATGGTGAATGAGTACTCTGAGGTGACAGTAATATTTGATGTGTTTTTTTGAAATCACAAATGAGATAATACAATGAAAAAGCATTTATTGTTAAGCGTATTGCTTGCCGGTATGATGGCAACTCCGGCTTATGCGGCTCCATATATCAGCGGATCGGTTGGCGTTGGGTTTCCGGCTGACTCTGATGTAACCTATTCGAATGGAGTCGTTGATAAAGGTGGACAAACCCTCAAAGTAGGAGTTCCTTTTGGTGGCGCTATAGGTATAAAGAACGATGCATACCGCGTCGAGGCAGCTATAGGTTATCAAACACATAAAGTTGATACATGGCTACATGCGCCAGACCTCAGCGATGACTCTGTATCACTGTTTACCTATATGGTCAATGGTTATTATGATGTTGATATAAAAGATTCCAGTATCACTCCGTATGTGACTGCTGGTCTGGGTGGAGCCAGCATTACTGCAAAAAATGAGGGTTATGCGGATCATTCAACCACCGTATTTGCCTGGCAAGTTGGTGCTGGTATTGGTCTAAAGGCCTCATCCAACCTTACTGTTGATCTTGGTTATCGTTACCTTAAACCGTCTTCATCGCTCAGTGATAGTTTTGGAACGTACACGTTTTCCAGCAGCAATGTACTAGCTGGCATTCGCTATGAGTTTAATTGATTGAGTACATCCACTTTCAGCCGCCACTTGATGTATAGAGTGGCGGCTTTTTTATTTTCTATCTGTTAAAGGGCGTTTTGTGTATTCTATCGGACAGGCCGTGTGGAAAGCTGTATCTTCAACTAAAAGGAGCTATGAGCAATGACAGATCAAGTGAACGAGAGTAGGAGTTTGTGTTATTGGGTTCAATCAGGTGTCCGCTCTCTCTGTCATCGGTTTGCTTTTTTCGTTTTACTCGAATTCGATAAGGGCCTGTCCGCTTTTTACTGCTTCTCCCGGCAAGGCCATGATTTTTTTGACGGTACCATCCTTATGGGCTGTGATATTGGTCTCCATCTTCATGGCCTCCAGTACGACCAGCAGATCATCTACCTGAAGTTTTTGCCCCACCTGTACATTAACCCGCTGCACAATTCCTGCGATGGGACTGCGGCAGACCTTATTGTCGGGCAGACCGTCCGCAACGGGCTGCATCGCTAAAGGTTGTGGCGATGGCGCGACGACCTGCTTCGACTGGATGGTGGAGGTCAGTTCCTGGAACACGTTCGGTGTCCGGCACTCTTCACCTTCCAGAACTTCCACATCGACTATATATTTATTTCCGTCTATGGTCAAAATCAACTGCACGGTATTATTCCTTATTTAGTGGTGCTGAAGGTATGGGATGACTGGATGGAGACGCGCCCCAGTTGAGACCAGGAACTCGGCCCCTGGTTGCTGATGAAACGGGCCCGGCAAATCCGGACGTTTTTTCCCAGATAGGCGGCGATGGCAGCCGACATGATGACCAGCAGTTCCGGGGTTATTTCAGGCTCACTCTTTATGGGCTCAGAGATGGTTGCTTCCATTGTGCGTAGGGTTAAAGTGGAATCAGGCCGTGTTTTTTTTGCGGCCTGAATTCCCGTTTTGAATGAAGAAAATCGAGTGACATGGCCAGGTAGCGGCGCGTTTCAGCTGGCTCGATGATGTCGTCTACCTGAAAGTGTGCGGCCGCAGCGTAAGGGGTTGCAAAGGTTTCGCGGTACTCTTTGATCAGTTCCTGGCGGCGTGCTGCGGGATCATCCGCTCTCTTGATCTCATTGCGGAAAATAACGTCTACGGCCCCATCGGCACCCATGACGGCGATTTCGGCTGAAGGCCATGAAACTACTCTGTCTGCATCAAGATCCTTGCTGCACATGGCCAGATAGGCGCCGCCATAAGCTTTGCGCAGGACAACCGTGATTTTTGGTACGGTGGCGGCGGAGTAGGCGAAGAGCATCTTGGCGCCATGGCGGATGATTCCCCCATACTCCTGTTCGACGCCGGGCAGAAAGCCTGGAACATCGACAAAAGTGATGAGCGGTATATTGAAAGCATTGCAGAATCGGATGAAGCGGGCTGCTTTGTCTGATGCGTTGATATCGAGCACACCAGCCAGAACATTGGGTTGGTTGGCTACGATGCCTGCCGCGCGTCCCTGAATCCGGGCAAAACCTATGACGATGTTGGGTGCGAAGGAGGATTGTACCTCCATGAAATCGGCGTTGTCAACGATATTGCCGATAACCTCTCTAATGTCGTATCGTTGTTTAGGGTCCAGAGGGATGATGGAGTTCAGTCGCTTGTTCGGAATAATAACCTCGTCCGCCTCGTGCTTGGGTGAGTCCTCAAGATTGTTTGAAGGGAGAAATGACAACAAGCGTTTGCAGATTGCGATAGCGTCCAGATCATCCTCGGCGATGAAGTGTACTACTCCCGAGTTGTTCATCTGGGCGATCGGTCCTCCCAACTCCTCGGCTGTAACCACTTCGCCGGTTACGGCTTTGATGACCGAGGGGCCGGTGATAAACATTCGTGCCGCCCTGGTCTGAATGATGAAGTCGGTCAAAGCCGGACTGTAGGCAGCACCACCAGCACAAGGGCCGCAGATGATGGAGACCTGTGGCACAACTCCGGAGAGCATAACGTTGTTGTAGAAAACCTTTCCATAGCCGGAGAGGCTGTCGATACCTTCCTGAATACGGGCACCACCCGAGTCGTTGATCATGACAAAGGGCGAGCCGGTCTTCAGCGAAGACTGCATCATCTGAACAATTTTATTGCAGTGCGCTTCACCTGCTGATCCTCCGACTACGGTGAAATCCTGACTGGCAACATGCACCAGCCTGCCGTTGATGCTTCCGGCACCGGTGACTACGCCATCGGCGGGTAGTTCCTTGTCCGTCATGCCGAAGTTGGTACAGCGGTGCTTGGCAAAAAGTCCAGTTTCCTGAAAACTGTCCTGATCAAGGAGGACGCCGATGCGTTCACGTGCGCTAAGACTGCCTGTCTCGTGCTGGCGGTCGAGCCTCTCTTGCCCGCCACCTAATTGTAATTTCTCTTTTCGTTGGTTCAGATCCTGTACTATCTCATCAATATTCATGGTGTCCCGACTATGCACTGATTTTCATATTATAATTATTGGTAAGGCGTTACCGTCACTTTATGTTGCCTGCCGCTCAGGGTCACGGAGTAGGTGATGGGGCCGGTGATTGCTCCCTGATGTCCTTCTGCAGGTTTTGTTTCCGACTCGCCGGTCGCAGGGTTCCGTCCAAGGTTGCGTGGTCCTTCGTGACGTTCGGCAAAAAATTTGGGTGCCACCTGCGGGAACATGGCGTATGTCAGCACATCTTCAGTTGTGCCGTTGCATCCTGGCAAGGCAAGGGCTGCTGAACGAAGCTTGTCCCACTCCGGTTTCAGGAGATTTGCCGGGCGGCAATGGATCGGCTTCTTGTGAGCGTGTTCGTGTGCCATTTTCACCACGTCCGGATTTTTCTCGCCCGGCACGGCGCCGTAGTATCCGAGCATCAGATCGGCGAACTCGCCAGTCAGTACCTTGTATCTTCCCATGAGGACATTCAGTACCGCCTGTGTGCCCACAATCTGGCTGCTGGGGGTCACAAGGGGAACATACCCGGTATCCTTGCGGACAAGGGGGATTTCCTCCAGTACCTCTTTCATCCGATCGCCAGCCCCTTGTTGCTTGAGCTGGCTCTCCATGTTCGAGAGCATGCCGCCGGGGATCTGGCTCTTGAAGATTTCCGTTTCCACACCGGTAACCTGTGAGAGGAACTCGCTGTATCGGCCAAGCATCGTCATGAAATGAGTCTTTACCTTATAGACCTTTTCAAGGTCGACACGGGTGGTGTAACCTGTGCCTTCGAGCATCTCAATGAAGCTTTCCGTCGGGTTATGTCCCGGTCCCAGACTCATGGAACTGATCGCAGTATCGACGCAATCCACACCAGCCTCAACCGCCTTCATCAGGCTCACCAGCGTCACACCGGTGGTGGCATGGGCATGAAGATGAACCCGCATCTCCTTTCCGCAAGCCTCTTTTATTCCCTTGACAATATCATAGGCAGCCTGAGGCTTGATGAGAGCCGCCATATCCTTGATGCAGAGGGAGTCAACGCCCATATCCTGCAATCTTTTAGCCTGGTCAATAAAGAGGGCTGTGGTGTGAATGGGGCTGACCGTATAGGAGATTGTCCCCTGAGCATGTGCGCCAGCCTTTTTGACCGCCCGTACCGATGTCTCAATATTACGCAGGTCATTGAGAGCATCGAAAATGCGGAAGACGCCAATACCGTTTTCTGCCGACTTGTTGCAGAAGCGTTCCACCACCTCATCCTGATAGTGGCGATACCCCAGAAGATTCTGGCCACGCAGCAGCATCTGCAGCGGGGTATTGGGCATGAGCCTCTTGAAGGTACGCAAGCGTTCCCATGGATCCTCGTTCAGAAAGCGGATGCATGAGTCGTAGGTTGCTCCGCCCCAGCACTCCAGTGACCAGTAACCAGCCTCATCAAGGTCTCGACAGGCTCCGGTCATATCTTCAATTCCAAGCCTTGTGGCTATCAGGCTCTGGTGTGCGTCCCGCAGGGCAAGCTCGGTAATATCAATGATTCGATTTATGGTCACTCCACTTGATGATGTTAGATGGTATAATATTTATTCAAAAACCGGCGAAAACACACCCGCTGTTCCTGTAAAGCAGAGAGAGCCAGCAGTTGCATCACCGGGATACAAAATAGCTCAAAAAAATTCAGACTGTTGTGCCGGTAATGCAACTTTATTGCTGAAATTTCAGCTCATCGCTGCAAGGCGGCAATATAATAAAACAAGACAAGAATAATGTGTGCTATTTGTTGTAAATAAATTTCGCTATATACGTCATAACTTCATATCAAATAATGAATTATAATGTATTTTTCCGGGATTGGGGTGAGTTGAAAATAAGCGGTAGTAAAATTATTGTATTTTCTGATTTGCGGTAAGGCTTTTTCTTTGCTTCGAGTACCTGTGTTTTCGTTGCTACGTCGGACTACTCGATAAGCTCAACATGATTGTCTCAATCATTATGAATTGCGGTTATAAGCGAGACATTACGGCGTGTTTTTTCGTAAAAAAGAATTTAAACCACATATTACGTTACGATATAAAGGAATTTGTGCGAAAATGCATATAACGGCCTATACGTTTGCGTCTTCCGTAAAGGAGTTCCCGAAAGATCTTAATTACCCCAAACATCGACAAGCTGGAGGCTTAAAAATGAATAAGTTACGGATTCTTGCCGCGTTAATATTTTCTTTGCTGACGGTTTTGCCGGTTCAAAATTGTATTGCAGGAGATATGCCGATAAATCTGCTGCCAATGTATGGAGCTCCTGAAGTGGTCAAGACGGATGAACAGAAAAAAAGTGATGAGGTGTTCATTGAAACAGCTACTCAAAGTTGTGGAAGCCGTCAGAAAGCTGCTGTTGTAATTTTTTATGAAGGTGGCAGATATTTGTCAGAAGGTGATTTGGATAATGCCATGCGGCGTTTCAATCAGTCCTGGCTGCTTGATCCGGAGAATTATATGTCTTACTGGGGTTATGGCAAGATTTTCATGAAAAAATTAATGATGGAGAAGTCTATTGGGTACTTTGAGCGCAGCCTTTTACTAATAGATTTAAACCCAATAGCAGATTTGGCTCAGAATAAACCACTTCTTCTTACTGATGTGGCAATAGCATACTCGATTGCTTCAATTATTGATAAGTCAAAAGCTGCGGATTATCGGGAGAAGTCTTACAATTTATTTCAGAAAGCGATACAACTGTACCCGGATTTTTTGCCTGCATACAAGGTCAGCATTGATTTCTATATCCTGAACAAGGAGTATGCAAAAGCGTGGGATGTTGTTCATAAAGCCCGTAAAGCCGGCATTCAAGATTTGCCCGAGAAGCGTCTCAATGAGCTTGCTGAAAAGATGCCGGAACTTCAACAAAGAAAGATCCCCTAAAACCGGTTTGCAACGTGAGCTGACCAACCGAAGCTTGATGCATCCATTTCAAAGTAACGGATGATGGTTCAACATTAACTTGCATATCCGCTTGCTGTTATTTCATCAAGAACGCTTAAATTTGCTGAATTGCCGATGGGAGAAACCCGATGCCGTCAGTCTGGTTTGTCGGCAAAGGGTTTCTGCTTGCCCTCAGGCATGGCATATAACGGTAATAAACAAAGCCAATACTATGAACGAACGTTTTTTTCTGAAACTCTTGCTGATTCTTTTTGCCGGTCTCATCGCGGCTGAAGTGCTGGTTGTTGCACTTTTCGGGCTGCGTATCGAGCTGATTCTTCTCTGTTTTATTGTTGTGGCTGCTTTTACAGGTATCACTTTTGTTGTGCGGCTTCTCCAAGGGGATCGTCGGGAGATTGAGAGTGTTTCGATGCGGCGTGCAAGGGCGAAAAATGGCGGTATCATGCAGGAACGGCTTAAGGATTATGGTGTTGATGAGGAGTTTATCGGACGAAAACCCCTGAAGCGTCCAAAAGAAAATGCTTCCGCACCGGCTCTCCATGAGCAACTGAACGCTCGCAGCACTTATTCGGCGGCTCCGGTTACGGTCACGATTGAAGAGGCAATCAGGGCTCATGCAGAGATGTACGGGGGACTCGGACAGTTGCTGCAACTAATTGAAAAAATTGATGATGCCTCTTTCGGACTGCTTGTGCAAAAAGCCGGTCTTGATAATCTTTCACGGGAGGATGTGATGCTCAAGATCACGCTTATGGTTGATGAGGCATCTTTTTTACGTGCGGATTCTGGCGGAAATGATGGGGAGAAACCATGCGTTCTGGAAGGCCACCCTATGGACAGGGAGAGTTTTGACGACTATATCCGCCGCTGTATGACCGGCGCCGGGGATGATCCAGAGTGCGCCGACAAGGGCTTTTCCGTTGAACTTGATGGCGATGCTCTCTCAAAAGGCTCCGGTGTGCCTCCTGCAGATTTTTCCCATGACCCGAAATCGGTGATTGCAAGTCTGAAAAGAGCGGGATCGCCGTCATGAAGCCTGTTGCAATTAAACCGTTAAGCAAGGCGAAGCTTCAGAAGTATGTCAGACTTCATCAGAAAAAATTCAGGGATCAGGAAGGACTTTTTCTTGCCGAAGGGCTTCGTACGGTCAGGGAGCTTTGTCTGAACCTGCCAAATGAGGAGATGCTTGTTGCCCTGCTCCTCAGGGATGGAGAAACGGAGAGTATCCATTTTGCAGAAATCCATAAGGGAAAGCTCTTTTCAATCAGCGAAAAAGAGTGCTCGCAGCTTGCCGAAACCGCAACGTCCCAGGGGATTTTTGGCGTTTTCCGTCAGCAGCACCCCGCAGATCCTGCTGCAGAAACTCTTTTGGCAAAGTCGGTCAGATCATTTGTTGTTGCGCTCGATGATGTTCAGGATCCTGGCAATGTAGGTACCATTCTGAGGACAGCGGTCTGGTTCGGGGCAGATACCATTGTTTGCAGTTCCGGTACAGCTGACCGTTACAATGCCAAGGCCGTCCGCTCATGTGCAGGGAGCATTTATGCCATCCGTCACTACGGTGTTGATTGTCTTGAGCGTGAACTCCGGCGGCTTCAGAAGATGGGCTACTATATTATCTGTTCGTCACTTGAGGGCAAGGATTTTCGTGAGGTCAGCTCCTGGCCCGCAAAACAGGTGCTGGTAATCGGCAACGAAGCCAACGGCATCACTGAACCCGTAAGAGCGCTGGCCGACCGGCTCGTGCGCATACCCCACGGCGGCACAAGCGTACGGGTTGAATCGCTCAACGCAGCAGTCTCGGCTGCCATTCTGATGGAGCGTCTGGCGCTCTCATGAATACGGAGGTTTCGCCACCCGAGTTATTTCACGATACCCTTTTGTGTTGCAGAGTTTTCTCTTTTCACGCGCTCTCGCTGTCTATATTCATGGTTGGATGAAGATGGACGGGTTTTGCAGTTTTTTTGCGCAGACGAATATTCAGCATTTCAACCGAGACGGAAAAGGCCATGGCAAAATAGATGTACCCTCTCGGAATTTCAAAACCGGCTCCTTCGGCAAGCAGGGTTACTCCGACAAGAATAAGAAAACTGAGGGCAAGCATCTTGATGGTCGGGTGTGCTTCAACAAAATCACTGATCGATTTGGCTGCAAGCATCATGATGCCGATTGAAATCATGATGGCGATGATCATCACTTCGATATCTTTGGCAAGGCCGACGGCTGTAATGACCGAGTCAAGCGAAAAAACAATATCGATAACGGCAATCTGCAGCATAATGAAGACAAAGCTTCCTTTTGAACCGCTTTTTTTTGTCTCTTCTTCAGCACCCTCAAGGCTCTGGTGAATCTCCTGGGTACTTTTTGCAAGCAGGAAGAGTCCTCCGCCAATCAGAATCAGGTCACGTCCTGAAACCGCATGATCAAGCAGGGTAAAGAGGCCGCCTGTAAGTCCCATAACCCAGGTTATTGAGAGCAGGAGGGCGATTCTGGTCAGCATGGCAAGACCAAGTCCGATAATTCGTCCCTTGCCTCGCTGCTGTTCCGGCAGCCGCGCGACGATGATGGAGAGAAAGATAATGTTGTCGATGCCGAGAACAATTTCGAGAGCAGTCAATGTTGCCAGGGCAATCCAGGCTTCAGGCTGCGTAATCCATTCCATCATTGGTGATATAAGGGTAACTGTTTTTGCAAAAGCGCAATTTCAGAGAGTAATGTAGTGAACGAATTGTGCTCTGGCAAAAAATCAGGGATGATGAACAGGTGGCAGGCAATGCTGAAGCGCTTTTTCGTTACATTATCGTTTTACTCTCTTTTCCTGAAAGCCAGGTGAAGTTAAGAGATAATGTTTTGACATCTCTTCCTTTTATGCAGAATGATCAGCGCTTTTCGGAGTTGGCGCTCTTGCGGGAGACCTTTGAGAGCGGCATAACCCGCGATCTGTCTTGGAGGATTTCGCAACTGCTTGCGCTTCAGAGATTTCTCATTGAGCGCGAACGAGATATTGCAGCCGCCGTGCATCACGATTTCAGAAAGTCTGCGGCAGAGACCTTTTTGACTGAAACGGGATACCTTCGTGGCGAAATCCGTTTTGCACTGAAGCACCTCGTATCATGGATGAAGCCCCGTAAGGTCTCTGTTCCGCTCATCTATCAGCCAGCAAGGGCATCTTACTCTCCTGAACCCTATGGCGTTGTGCTCATTATAGGTGCATGGAACTATCCCTTTAATCTCTCTCTTGTACCTCTCATCAGCGCCATTGCTGCCGGAAATTGTGCGGTGGTCAAACCCTCGGAACATGCGCCCCGAAGTTCAGCACTTATTGCCGAAGGGGTGGGCCACTATCTTGACCAGAGTGCGATCAGGGTGTTTGAGGGAGGTGTGGAAGCGACAAAGGCTCTGCTTGGTGAACGGTTTGGCTACATTTTCTATACGGGCAGCCCTGCGATTGGCCGAGAGGTGATGCTTGCCGCCGCCCGTCATCTTACTCCGTTGACGCTTGAACTTGGAGGGAAATCTCCCTGTATTGTTGATGAGAGTTGTGACGTCAGGGTGGCAGCGCGCAGGATTGTCTGGGCCAAGTTTTTGAATGCGGGCCAGACCTGCCTTGCTCCTGATTATGTTCTGGTGCATGAGCATCGTGAGGAGGAGTTGCTCCATTCTATGCAGGTGGCGATCACCGACTTTTATGGTGATGATCCCCGTCTGAGTCCCGATTATCCCCGCATTGTCAACAGCGGTCACTTCCATCGGCTCAAAAAGCTTCTTGAAGGCTCTTCACTCTGGAGCGGAGGGGAGAGCAATCAGGATGAGCGTTATATCGCACCCACCATTCTCCGGGGAGTGACGCCAGCCTCTCCACTCATGCAGTCGGAGATTTTTGGCCCCCTTTTGCCGGTCATAGCATACGCGGAGCTTTCAGAAGCACTTGATCTTATCCGGAGCATTGATGAGCCTCTTGCAATCTATCTGTTTTCTGCTGATCGGGAAGTACAGAAGCGGGTTGTGGCTCACTCCCGTTCAGGTGGCGTGTGCATCAACGACCTCTTTTTTCATGCTGCTCTTCACCGTCTTCCTTTTGGCGGGCTCGGCAACAGTGGATTTGGCGTCTGTCACGGCCGGGCAGGGTT
This sequence comes from uncultured Chlorobiaceae bacterium, assembly GCA_903840935.1. Taxonomy (GTDB): domain Bacteria; phylum Bacteroidota; class Chlorobiia; order Chlorobiales; family Chlorobiaceae; genus Chlorobium. Next base: position 42,613 of record CAIMHT010000080.1, on the reverse strand, counting down.
TGAAATCTTCTCTTTTCAACGCAGCGTTCTCTGCCGCTCATTTTCTCCTGATCCCGCTTTGCGCTATCCTCCCTACAGTTGGTGGAAGTTCAGGTTGCTCAAACCTCTTGTCACCTTTTTCCAGTGAAGTTTTCACTCTCCGGCCATAACGTCCGGGAACCCTTTATTATTTGATTCAGAATGAAAAAAACAGCTCTTGCGCTTGGGGGAGGAGCCGTGCTCGGCGCTGCTCATGTAGGAGTACTCAGAGCGCTGACTGAACTGGATATCACGGTATCAATGATCAGCGGTACCAGCATTGGCGCATTTATTGCATCGCTCCATGCTTTCGGCAAAAGCTGGCAGGAGATTCGCGATATTGTTTTCGACCTCGACTGGCTTGATATGACCAGTCTGGCACTTTCGCAATACGGCCTTCTGTCAAACAGAAAAATCGCTGGTATTGTATGCGCTTTGCTGGGCGATAAAAATATTGAGGATGCACCGATTCCGTTGTCAATAGTTGCTACCGATATTGGTACAGGAAAAAAAGTTATTCTTGCCAAAGGGGATGTGGCCCTCGCCGTGATGGCAAGCAGTTGCATCCCGGGCCTTTTCAGGCCGGTAACCTGGGAGGGCTCGCTGCTTGTTGACGGAATGCTCATGGAAAATGTACCGGTTTCTCCGCTCGTTGAAAGCGGTGCTGAATCGATTGTCTGTGTCGATCTTTTGGCACGCCATGCCTTCAAAAAGCCTGCAAATATTATCGACCTTCTGCTGAATGCTTTCTACAGCACCATCACCAATATGACGGCATTGCAGATAGATGTGGCAGATCTCTCTATTTTACCCGACCTTTCGGAATTCACCCTGATCGATACCGCCCAGATTCCCGATATTATGGAGGCCGGCTATCGGGCGGCCCTTTTTGCGCTGAAAGCATGGGTTGAAGGAAACAGACCGTTATCCGGCTTGGTCGAGTTGCCGTAATATGTTATTTTATTGGGAATAATTACACCGTTGACGTTCAGTCTGTGGAGCTTGGTCTGAGAGAGCTTCTGGTGGGGAGTTGCTTTTGCTGTTATTGACATCTTGTCACTGTTTAATAAAGGGAGGTTGTATGCCAATTCGCAAATTGAGGGAGTTTCTTGACAGCCACGGTGTCAGGTATTTTGTTGTCAGCCACTCTCCGGCCTATACTGCCCAGGAGATAGCTGCAGCCGCTCATGTTCCGGGAAAAGAGCTGGCAAAAACGGTCATTGTCACTCTTGACGGAAAAATGGCCATGGTTGTTTTACCAGCTTCCCGTCAGCTCGATTTTGAGCTTTTACATGAACTGACCGGTGCGGGTAAGGTGGAGCTTGCCGGAGAGAGAGAGTTTTCAGGACTTTTTCCTGAATGCGAAATCGGTGCCATGCCTCCTTTCGGCAACCTTTATGGTATGGCGGTCTATGTATCTGAAGAGCTTGAAGATGATGATGAAATCGCCTTCAATGCCGGAGCCCATACAGAGCTGCTGCGGCTCTCCTACGAAAGTTACAAGAGGCTGGTTCAACCGAAAGTGGCGAAACTCTCCCTGCCGGTGAAGTGATTGAACTGGGGAATGATGGATTTTTCCGGGGAAATGTTACCTTTGGTTCAGGCTTGCTGACAGACCTGGAATTTTTTCAAGATTATCGTCAGCAGAAAAGCTGAATCGATATGGCCTTTATATTTTGTCTCTTATGAAGATAGCTTTATACTCGGGGACTTATGTCAAGGACAAGGATGGTGCCGTAAAATCGATCTATCAATTGGTCGCTTCGTTCCGGAATAACGGTCATGAGGTGGCGGTCTGGTCTCCTGATGTTGCAAGCGGGGATAACCACAACGGTTTATGTGTCCATCGTATGCCCTCTGTGCCGATTCTGTTGTATCCTGACTACAAACTGGGTTTCTTTACGGATGGAACACGTTTGCAGCTTGAATCGTTTGCGCCAGACATGGTGCATATTTCGACACCTGATATTATTGGCAGGGAGTTTCTTCTTTATGCCAGAAAAAAAAACATTCCGGTTGTTTCAGCATTTCACACGGATTTTCCCTCCTACTTCAGTTATTACCATCTCGGGTTTGCTGTAAAATATGCATGGAAATATCTGACCTGGTTTTACAACAACTGTGATATTGTTCTGGCCCCGAATGAGGGTGTCCGGTCTAAACTGGCCGGGTATGCTATTCAAAATATTGAGATCTGGTCAAGGGGAGTCGACAGGGAGCTATTTAATCCTCTCCGACGATCCGAAAAACTTCGTTCAGCCTGGAATGCCGCAGGCCGTAGCGTTATTGTCTATGTCGGACGTTTTGTGCTTTATAAGGATATTGAGGTGGTCATGAGGGTTTACGACCGCTTTATGCAGGGCGAATATGCCGATCGGGTGCGCTTTGTCATGATCGGCTCCGGTCCCGAAGAGGAGGCGATGAGGCGAAGAATGCCGGAAGCGGTCTTTACCGGATATCTTACCGGGGAGGAACTGCCTGAAGCTTATGCATCTGGAGATATTTTTCTTTTTCCCTCAACGACAGAGGCTTTTTGCAATGTTGCGCTCGAAGCCCTTTCCTCAGGTCTTCCTGTTGTCGTTTCTGATGTTGGTGGTTGCCGTGATATTGCTGACCGCTCGACAGGTGGAGTTGTTGTTCATCAAGGAAGGGTTTGTGATTTTTATTCCCGGTGTCTTGAATTGCTTGACGACTCCCTCATCTATCGGGAAATGAGAGCTTGCGGACTTGCTTATGCGGAGACACAGTCATGGTCTTCAGTCAATGGCTTCGTGATCGGCCGCTATCAGGAGCTGGTTGATCGTTCGAAAAGCAGGAGTGAGGATGGAGTACTGAGTGCTGCAGAGGGGTGAATATGTTGCATTTTTTTTGTGGATACTATTGATGGAGTGTTATGAAAGCAGGGGTTGTTGGATTGGGGAAAATGGGTTTCAATATGGCGGAGCATCTGCTTGAGTGCCATCATGATCTTGTGGTTTATGATCTTGCCAGGGAGGCTGTTGCTGCCTTGGCCACCAAAGGTGCGCTTGCTGCCGGTTCCCTGCAGGAGCTTGCCGGTATGCTCGACTCTCCCCGTTTGATCTGGTTGATGGTGCCGGCAGGAGCTCCGGTTGACACTACGATTGAGCTGCTGGTTCCCCTGCTTGAACGTGGAGATATCATTGTCGATGGAGGCAATTCACACTACAAGGATTCTGAACGGCGGGCGGCTCGCCTCCTCGAAGAGGGGATAAGCTTTCTTGATGCGGGCACAAGCGGTGGTCTTGAAGGGGCTCGGCATGGTGCATGCGTTATGGTTGGTGGTGAAAAAGCAGCCTACGATGTTATCGAGCCCTTACTGGCGGATCTCTGTGTGGAAAAGGGGTACGGCTATATGGGCCGTTCCGGAGCGGGCCATTTTGCAAAAATGGTGCATAACGGTATTGAATATGGCATGATGCAGGCAATCGGCGAAGGGTTTAACCTGCTTGATGCAAGCGGCTATGATTTTGATCTTGAAGCGCTATCCCGGGTCTGGGCACACGGTTCGGTGATCCGTGGCTGGCTGATGGAACTGATGGAGAGTGCGCTGCAGAAGGATCCAAAACTCGGTTATCTCAAAGGCTCAATTGCCGATTCAGGAGAGGGGCGCTGGACGGTCGAGGCCGCCCTTGAGCATGAGGTTTCAATTCCGGTGATTGCAGCCTCCCTCTTCAGTCGTTACCGTTCACGTTCCGACGAAAATTTTTCTGACAGGGCAGTTGCAGCCTTGCGTCACGAGTTCGGAGGACATGCTTTCATCGATAAATTATAACCAGGCAACCGTCATGCAGCTAAAACTCGATAATTGCACCATTGTCATTTTTGGTGCTCACAGCGACCTTGCCGCCCGCAAACTCTTTCCCTCACTCTATGAGCTTGCCCTTTGGGGCCATCTTCCCGATGAGTACCGCATTATCGGTGTCGGGCGATCCGCCCTCTCTCACGAAGAGTTTCGTTCAAAGGTGCACGAAAAGATGGCCAGCCTCTTCCCTGAAACCCTGGTGGATGAAGCTGCTTTTGCCTTGTTCTCAGCAAGGCTCTTTTATGTGAGGGTTGACTTTGCCCGGAGAGAGGACTATCCTGCACTGCATAAAGAGCTTATGGAGGGTGCCCCGGAGGCCGCCACTTGCCACAATCTTCTCTTCTATCTTGCCACCCCGCCAGCTCTTGCGCCAGTCATTGTCAGGAATCTTGACCATGCGGGCCTTGGAGAAAAGGATGGCTCATCGGGTAGTTGGCGGAAAATCATTGTGGAGAAACCCTACGGAAGTAACCTGCAGACGGCGCGTGAACTCAATACCGTCATTGGAGAGGTTTTCCATGAAGAGCGAATTTTTCGGATCGACCACTACCTCGGCAAGGAGACGGTTCAGAACATTATGGTCTTTCGTTTTTCCAACGGGATTTTTGAACCTTTGTGGAATCGTCAGAACATTGCCCATGTTACCATCACCATTGCTGAAAAGTTTGGTATTCGTGACCGGGGAGCTTTTTATGAGGAGGCAGGTCTGCTGCGCGACATCATGCAGAATCATGCGTTGCAGCTTCTTGCATCAGTTGCCATGGAACCGCCGGTCGATTTTTCAGCAGATGCGGTACGCGATGAAAAAGCGAAGCTTCTCCGCTCAATCCGCCCTGTTACTCCCCGGAGTGTTGGAGGTGCGGTTGTTCTCGGCCAGTATGAGGGGTACCGTTCTGAAAAAAACGTTGCGCCAAACTCAACGGTTGAGACCTTTGCAGCAATAAAATTTTTTATAGACAACTGGCGATGGAAGGATGTGCCCTTTTTTGTCAAAGCGGGTAAAAATCTGGCCGAAACGGTTACCGAGATTGTCATCACCTTCAAGTGTCCTCCCCAGAACTATTTTGGCCCTGCCGAGAGCTGTTGTTACACTGCCAACCAGGTTATCCTGCGTATCCAGCCTGAAGAGACCATCGCCATCAAGTTCGGAGCAAAGCGACCGGGTGAAGCGCTTATTACCGACCCCGTCTTTATGAAATTCGATTACAAGACCTCGTTTACCGAGGCCGGTATGACCCCCTATCATCGGTTGCTGCTTGATGCCATGGCGGGTGATCAGATGAACTTTATCCGCCAGGATAGTGTCGAATACTCATGGGCGATTATTGATGCTATCAGGGAGGCTGTCGGCATGCAAACACCCGAAAGCTATCCGGAGCATTCATGGGGTCCGCAGTCAGTGCAGTTCATCTACGGTTGAGCAGCAAACCAGTATTCTTTTCCACTTTCCGGCTTGACCAGGCTTGCAGGCACGCTCCTCTCCTTTTCAAGAAATATTTTCTTCGCCAGTTTGCATTTTTCGTTCCCAGTGGTAAAAAAGAGCACGTTCCGGGCATGGTTGATGACCGGCAGGGTAAGGGTCAGCCGCATTCCCGGAGGCTTTGCCTGTGGTGCGTTGACTGCAACTACCCATCGTTTCTGTTCTTGAAGTGCCTCTCTGTTTTCTGCAAAGAGTGATGCGGTATGGCCATCATCACCAAGACCAAGCAGAATCAGATCAAAGAGCGGATAACCCTGCGGTGACAAACTCCCCTCGGTCGAGAAAAACGTGCGGATAGTCGCTTCATAGCCTCTTGCAGCACCTTCCGAATCATCCTTTTCAGCGGCCATTCTGAAAAGGTGATCGTCAGCAATGCCGGAGTGCCGGAGCAATGTATCCTTCACCATCCGGTAATTGCTGTCAGGATGGTCAAACGGCACACACCGCTCATCTCCCTGAAAAAGCCATGTGTTTGGTGGAAGACGATTGATGCTCTGTCTGTCTTCCGTATTGTTGCCGGGCACAGCAAGTGCAAAGTGCTCAAAAAGCGTAGTGGGAACGCCTTGTGCAAGTTTTTCATACAGAAGCCTCGGAGAGTTTCCGCCGGCAAGTACCAGTGAAAATTGCCCATGATCTTCAACGGCACAATAGGCCTCGGCAATAATCAGCGCGGCAGCATGCTCCGTTATCGCACTCTTTCTGCCGCTGTAAAAGAATTTTCGATCTGCACTGTTCATCGGGTTTGTTTCAATGATCACAAAAGAGTGACCGCAATGGTCAAGGGGAGTTGTTTGATTGACTTTTTCTTCATTGAACCGCAGAAAATGCCGGAAAGGTTCCTTCACGCGGAATTCTGCTTGGCTTCAGCAGAGCTGTTGCGTAACTTGCACTCTCCTTTTTCGACAGGCTGGCTTCACCAGTACAAAGAGCTTTTTTATGCCACTTGACGACGGGTATGGTGTTCTGGTCGGAACCTTGCACAACTATTACTGCGATCGCTTCTTCAGCGACACGGAGTACTACCACTGCAATATCAAGGTGCGGGCAGGGGCAAGAGTATTTCGCTGTCCGGTAGACCTTGACAGCAAGAAAGAGGCAGATGGAATGCATTGGCGTGTGGTTGAGCTGGATCCCGATCTCTTGCAGCCGCTGCTTCATTTTCGTGAAGGGTGGCACCCGCTTGCATCAGAACCCGGTTCTGGTGCCCTTGATTACTATCGCAGTCCTGAGCTTCAGCCGACCGGAGAGTGCTTGGATGCATCTCCTCTATGTTCAAGTCCCGGTATCATTGCTGACAGAGCACTGCATGCGGTATGGAAGTATGGTACCGGTCCAGTCGCGTTCCGCGATCTCGAACCCCTTCTTGTCTATTCCAGGAAGCTCTTTGTGTTCGGAGAGCCTTTCAGAAGGGGTCGTGGTGTGCATAATATTCACCAGAATCAGGGAGATCCGCCCAGCAGCCGCTGGCATCAGGAAAACGGAATATGGCAGGACGGAGCGGTGGTTGTACAACGGCGCGACAAAACAGTGGCAGCATTTTTATGCAAATTCAAAAGCCAGAGCTTTTTCCCCGACAGCTTTTGTGTCAGATCCCCTGAAGGCCAAATGCAGGCGACGGACACGTTCTCTTAGCGGAAAATATACTGACGGGGATTGCAGGCAGTGCGACTATGGCGTTTTTTTCTTTGGAACTTGTGATTTTGGTTGGTGCATATACATCTCTTTTGTAACTTGATAGTGTAATTTAAGCAAGTTGCGTTGGGTTCTGTGAGCCAGCTTTTCTTTGCTTGCAGGAGTATTTCTTTTCTTTCTGTAGACGGTTGTTGCTTGCGACAAAACGTTTAATCCTGGAGATAGATATCATGGCGGCCTTTGATTTTGGTCTGAAAGTCGATCCGCAAGTTTTTGAGCGCCAGCTCAATTCTCCCTGCACTCTCAATGTACAGGAGTATATAAAGCAAGGGTATGAGATGTTCAAGGAGCACGTCGGGGAGTTTGTCGGTTTTACGCTTATTATTTTCGTGGCATCAGTCGTAGGCTCAAGAATTGCTTTTGCAGGCTCGTTTATTTTTTCTGCGGTTATTACATCGCTTTCTGCCGGATATGGAATTGCGGCCTTCAGGCTGTTGAGTGGGCAGCAGCTCGAGTTTGCCGATTATTTCAAGGGCTTTAACTATTTTCTTCCTCTTTTTCTTGCCAGTCTTGCGGGAGGTTTTCTGGTCGGAGTTGGTTTTGTGCTGATCATTATTCCGGGTATCTACCTTGCGGTCTCCTACATGTTTACCACCTTCCTTATTATTGATTACCGCATGGAGTTCTGGCAGGCACTGGAGACAAGCCGCAAAATCATTACCAAAAACTGGTTCGCATTTTTTGGTTTTGCCTTTGCCCTTTTTGCTATTAACCTCTTTGGATGTCTTGCTTTTGGTGTCGGTCTTCTGGTTACCATCCCTGTTACGGCCTGTGCGACAGCAATTGCCTATCGGGAGATTGTGGGACTGCACTCGACCGAGTGGTAGAGTGCTTAAGGGTTAAATCGCTCAGGCATGGTTGTGGAGCAGGGTGATTACAAATCGTCGTGATGAGGGCTCATCACCGCAAAAGGAAAAAGCAATTTTATCTATTTTAAGTATTTTTATTTAACTATTAAACCATAAAATTATGTCAGAAAATGAAAACAACGGTTCAGGGCAAAAAGCTCAGGCAACGTCAGATGTGAAGGGAGTTTTGTCCCAGTTTGAGGCAATCCTTGATGATTACATGGTGCAAAAAGCGCCATTTTCCCTGCCGCAAGAAGTTAAGGAGTTTATTGCTAATGTTTCTCCATATCTGATTATTGTATTAGCGGTTATGGCGTTACCCATTATTTTCGCGGCTTTGGGGCTGACCGCCATTCTTTCTCCATTTGCGATGATGGGAGGTTATGGGTACGGATTTTCATGGGGGTTTGGTGCAATTGTCGGGCTTGCCGTTTCGGTTATCACGGTTATCATGGAAGTTGTGGCCGTTCCTGGATTATTCAAACGCACTGCAAGTGCCTGGAGATTGCTTTTTTATGCGAGCATTGTCAGTTTGATTGGAACGATTCTTTCTTTCAGTGGGATTATCGTTGGAATCATAGGGGCGGTTATTGGCTGGTATATTTTGTTCCAGGTGAAAGAATTGTACAAGAATTAATGCCATAATTTATTGGTTGGCGTGTGCAGGACAATGTTTAAAATAGTGATGGATTGATGAAAACGGTAGTCGTGAAAACAAAGCTGATTTATTGCACTCTCTGGTTGCTTGTCGGAGTGACAGGGTTTTCTCTGACGGCGCGTGCTGTAGAGAGTCAGATTTTGGTTTCGGCCTCAGGAAAGGTTTCTGTAACGCCTGATGTGGCGGAGTTCGGTGTTCTGCTGCAATCGAATGCAAAAAGTGCGGATAAGGCTGCTGCCGAGACCGCCGGGAAGTATCACCGTGTGCAGGCGGCACTTCGGACGGCGGCTGTTCCTCTTGAAGATGCACCGACGGCAAGCTATACGGTCTCTCCAAACTGGGAGTGGGATCAGTCGTTGGGGAAGAGCTTGCTGAAAGGCTACACTGCACGTCACGCCATCATGGTGAAGGTGCGCACGCTGGGGTTAATTGGCCGGGCCATTGATGCCGCCGTTCAGGCCGGGGCTGATGAGGTGCAGAGCATTACGTTTTCATCAAGCCGTTATGAGGAGCTTCGTCAGCAGGCGCTTGCCTTTGCGGTTGGCAATGCCCGAAGGGATGGCGCAATCATGGCTCAGGCTGCAGGGGGGCGTCTTGGCCAGTTGATTGAGGTTGGTGTCAGTCATCCTCCCTCCAGCGGCAGGCCGGCCATGGAGATGATGGCTTTAAAGGCGGCTCCCGCGCCAACGGAAATCGCACCTTCCGAGCAGGATATTGTGGTCACGGTCACTTCACGCTGGCGCTTTGTCGCTTCTCCTGCTGTCAGGTAGTTCAGGCAGAAGAGTTGCGGCCAAAAATAGTTTGGGAGGTGCTTGCAACTTTTTTTGCTGAACTGGCCCCAGCATCTTTTCCACATCAGGCTGTTCAAAAAAATCGATGAAGCTCAAGTACAGTTTCAGTGTCCCATGAAGCCCTTTTCAAGAGGGGCTGAAGCGTCGGCGATTTGACCATTCCGAAAAAAAAATTATCTTTCTTGTCTTCTTCTATGATTATGAACGTCATTTCTCTTCATTGTAAGGGTGTTGTTGTAGTTTTTATTTTTAATTAAAAACTCACTTTTATTTGCTGGCAGATCGTTAAGTGTGAGCCGGTTTAACTTTGTATGCAGTTGCTTATGATTCGATTGATAATGGTATTTGTTGTGTTGATTATGTTGGCGTTTCCGGTACAGGGGCACTCGCTCTCTTTTGACATAAACCCTTTTAAAAATAATAGTTCTGTATTTTCCAGATTTCCTGAACTTAGCGGCAAGATAAGTTCCAGGGTTCTCACTATGGCGCTTGAGGGATATCGCACCATCAAAGAGCAGGGCAAGGTAAGCCGTGATGGTATTTTGACGGTTATTGATTTCAACAGGCCTTCAGTAGATGAACGCATGTTTGTTATTGACGTCAACCGAGGTCAATTGCTTTATTCCGCGCTTGTTGCGCATGGCAGGGGCAGCGGCGAGAATTATGCCGAGAGTTTTTCCAATATTCCGGGTTCCCGTCAGAGCAGTCTTGGCTTTTATACAACAGGTGAAACTTATGATGGCAAAAACGGCTATTCGCTCAGGCTTCAGGGCATGGAGCGTGGTATTAACGACAACGCCGAATCAAGAAGTATTGTTATTCATGGTGCGGATTATGTCTCCTACGATTTTATCAGAAGGCACGGGCGTCTTGGCAGAAGTGAGGGGTGTCCTGCTATATCTTTTGATTGCTTTCAGAAGGTTATCGATCTTATCAAAGGGGGAAGTTGCCTCTTTATTTACCACGATGGCAGAGATTACGCTGCCAAGTCCATGCTTTTTGCTCCTGATCTTGCCCGGCGGCAGCCTGTTTCAGACCAGTTTTCATAACTTAGGGGGTGATCTATGATTGGTATTCTTCTGTTCTGGCTTGCCTTCAGCCCGCCGCAACCCGTTCAGGTAAAACCAGCGGTTAATCACCCGGAACAGCATCAGACACAGAGTGTGCCTACAGCGGGTATAGCCCAGACGATTCACGATCGTTTAGACTGGCTGGTTCGACAGAAGAGCCCCGAGGGAGGCAGTGCCAGGGCCCTTTATAACATCAAGCTTGAGCGCTTCTACGCAGCAAGGGGCTTTCAGCCTGTATGGACAACGCGGACGATGATTGCCGAACTGATGAGTTCGATTGAGGGCGTAGCTGATGATGGCCTTGATCCAGCAGACTATCACCTAAAGGAGATCAGGGGTTTTTACAGCAAACCGCCCGTTACCCCACAGCAGATTGCCTGTTACGATCTTCTCCTGAGCGAATCATTTTTTACCCTTGCATCTCATCTTCATTGCGGAAAAGTTGATCCCTCAACTCTTGATACGCACTGGGAGTTGCATCATGAGAGGAGTCGTAGCGCTCTTGACTCCAAGCTCCATAGTGCCATTGCTACCAGACAGATTGCTGCTGCCGTAAAAGAACTGCGATTGCAGCATCCGGCTTATGATCATCTCAGAAAAGGGCTTGCACGCTATCGCACCATTGCACATGAAGGCGGTTGGCCAATTCTGGCTGAAGGGCCGAAACTGCAGGAGGGTGCAAGACAGATTCGCGTCACCATGTTGCGTCAGCGACTCAAAGTGTCGGGCGATCTCTCTGTTCTGAATGCGGATACTTCAACAGTCTACAGAGGAGATGTGGTAGACGCCGTCAAGCGCTTTCAGAAGCGGAACGGTATGGAGGCTGATGGTGTGGTTGGAGCGGCCACCCTCCGTCTCATGAATATCCCTGTTGCCCGTCGTATTGATGAGATTCGCCTCAACCTTGAACGGTACCGATGGTTTTTAAGTGACCTCGAACCTACCTGTATTTTGGTGAATGTTGCTGACTTTAATCTGCGTTATGTCGAAAATGGTCGAGTCAGGTGGGGTACGCGGGTTATTGTTGGGAAACCTGGCCGGGAAACACCGCTTTTCAAGGCCGACATGCAGTACGTTATCCTCAATCCCCAGTGGGTCATCCCGCCAACTATTCTTGCCAAAGATGCTCTGCCTGCTCTTCGCAAAAGCAGTTCGTATCTTGCTCATAAAAATCTGAAAATTATTGCCTCGAACGGCAGTGTCGTCGACCCTGAAACGGTCAACTGGTCGGAGTATTCAGCCGGGAACTTTCCCTACCGCCTTCAGCAGAGTGCCGGAGATCAGGGTTCATTGGGGAGAGTCAAGTTCATGCTTCCGAACCCCTATATTGTCTATCTGCACGATACCCCACACAAGGAGCTTTTTGCAGCGAACACCAGAAACTTCAGCTCGGGGTGTGTCAGGGTTCAAAACCCCGTGGATCTTGCCGCTCTGGTGTTGCAGGACAGCGTCAATTGGAGCAAGGAGAAGATTCTGGCGGTAATCAAGAGAGGAAAAACAAGAATAGTGTTCCTGCCGAAGCGGATTCCCGTCTATATTCTCTACCTGACGGTTACTGATGAGGGTGATGAACTTCATTTTTGCGATGATCTCTATCATCGTGACGATCGGGTATTGAAGGCACTCAACACACCACTGCCACATTATAAAACAGAACGTTGCGACCAGTAACCCTGTAAACAAAAAAGCACCCTCTGCGAGACGCATAAGGTGCTTTTTTGTTGCATGAACAATGCCTTACTTCTTGGGAGCAATAGCTGATGTCACGTTCTGGAAAACCTGTCCCACGGTGTTCAGGACGCTGCCAATAAGATCAGAAGAAATTTTGACAGCGTTTCCTGCCAGGTCAGAAGAGGTCTTTACAAGAGGCTCGATAATCTGACCTGCTGCCTTGATTCCGAGGTTGATCAAGTCAAGCTGCTGCTGAGCAAGTGTGCCAACGGTTTTCAAAAGATTGTTGAGCGCAACTGAGAAATCATTGATTGGTTCGTTTGCCATGATGTTTATTATTTAGAGGTTTATTGAGATAGATGTTGGTAAAAAATTTTATCTCTTAAAATACAAAGTATTCCTTCAATCCAAGCAATAAATCCGGCAAGAGCTCCTTTTTTCGGGAACTTTTATCTTGCTCAATTCGATCTCCTGTCTTGCTGGTGAGCGTACCCGGAGATGGTTCCATGCCTTGTAAGAATTTGACAATCCGCAGGGATATGCGTAGGTTACCGTCTTTATGTGCTCTCGTAACATTACTGTAACCCAATAAAATCAACTATGAATAGAACGGTCGGTCTATTGCTCCTTTCAGCGCTGGTACTTGTTTCCGGTTGCTCAAAAAAATCAGATTCCCCAAAACCGGGAATCTTGACTGAATCTTCATCCAGTTCGACACCCAGGCGTTACGATGTGCAGTCGGGTATTGTCACCTATGAGCCAATGGTAATCATGGGGATAAAGAGTGTTTCAACCCTTTATTTTGATGATTACGGGCGCCGGGAGGCAAGAGAGAGCGTGACGGATTCTAATATCATGGGGATGAAATCGCATGAAAAAAAGGTGGATATAACCGATGGCGATTATATGATCTCCTACGAAGCTGAAAAAATTGTCAATGGCAAGGATGAGACCAGCAAGGTGGCGACAAAAACAGACCTCAGAAAGTTCAAGGAGATGGCCATGAAGATGGGTGCGGAGATCGGTGAACAGATGAAAAAGGATTTAGACTATCGCGAAGAGGGAACTGAAGTTGTTGCAGGTGTTACGGGTACAAAATATTCCATCTCGCTCAACAAGGAGAAAAAAGAGCAGAGGGTTTACGGTGTGCTCTATAAAAAGATTTCCCTCAAAAGCCAAATGGGAGGCATAATCATCAAGGCTGCCAAAATTGAGGAAAATGCCTCTGTTCCCGCTGCAAAATTCGAGGTGCCGGCAGGCTACACCATTAAAGAGGTCAATCTGGAAAAAGAGATGGCGCTCCCGGGTAAACGTGGCAATGAATAATAAAAAAATTGAGTTTGTTGTCTCTCACTCCGCTTTGCTTGACGATCTGCTTGCAGTGTATCGTCAGCCACTCGGCCCCGATTACGACGCTTACCGCAACCACTGCATGCGTGTTTTCAATTTTTGCTGTGCTCTTGTTGGCGAGAGCACAGCGGTAGAGGGCAAAATCGCTGTTGCCGCAGTTTTTCATGATCTCGGCATTTGGACAGAGAACACTTTTGACTACCTGCAACCCTCCCGACTGCTGGCACAGCGTTATCTGGAAAAAAGCGTTAATGCATCGTGGTGCAAGGAAATAGAGGCTATGATCGGTGAACATCACAAGTTTACCCGCTATCGGAGCAATCCTTCATGGCTGGTTGAACCCTTCAGAAAGGCAGACTGGATCGATCTTTCAGGCGGTCTGCTTCGCTACCGTCTGCCGGATGATTTTGTTGCGGATGTGCTGGATGCGTTTCCAAATGCAGGATTCCATGCCATGCTTGCCAAACTCACCATCAAGCGGCTGAAAAGTCATCCGCTCAGTCCCTTGCCCATGATGAAGTGGTAGCTTTTGGTCTGTCATCATCAAAAGCCCGGAGCAAGGTACAGCATCGAAACAATTGCTCCGGGTTTTGACAGGCAAGCTCCTTTATTGTGGATCGTAATTCAAAACCGGAGCGAGCCACCTCTCAGCATCCTTGAGGCCCATCCCTTTACGCTCTGCGTACTCCTCAACCTGGTCGCGTCCGATTTTGCCGAGTACAAAATACTTTGCCTGTGGGTGTGCAAAGTAGAGGCCGCAGACCGAGGCTGCCGGGTTCATGGCGAAGGTTTCGGTGAGCGTGATGCCGGTATTGGTTTCGGTATTCAGCAAGGTGAAAAGCTCCGCCTTCTCCGTATGATCGGGGCAGGCGGGGTAGCCGGGAGCGGGGCGGATGCCCTGATATTTTTCTGCAAGCAGCTCATGGATAGCGTGTGGCTGGCATTGGGGGTCGGGATGACAGGCACACCGTTTTCTGATTTGCCCTTTTTCAGCAGGTTCATAACCCCAAAGCTCACGCCGTACACGTTCGTGCAGCATTTCCGCAAAGGCTTCAGCCAGGCGGTCGGCCAGTGCCTGCGTCATGATACGGTGGTAGTCGTCCTGCTGGTCACTGAACTCCTTGAGCACTTTTTCAATTCCGAGCCCCGCTGTGACGGCAAAACCTCCGATGTAGTCCGTCAGTCCTGAGTTGACAGGGGCGATAAAGTCCGCCAGGGAAAGATTCGGCTCACCTGCGCTCTTCTCCTGCTGCTGACGGAGGGTGTGCAGTGTGGTGAGCAAGCTTGTGCGGCTCTCGTCAGTGTAAACTTCAATGTCATCACCCGAGCTGTTGGCCGGGAAGAGGCCAGCAACACCTTTAAGACCGAGCAATTGCTCCTCTTCAATCCGGTCAAGCAGGCCGTTGGCGTCGTCAAAGAGTTTTTTTGCTTCGCAGCCATACTTCGCATCGTCGAGAATCTGCGGGTAGCGGCCATGCAGCTCCCACGCCATGAAAAAGGGTGTCCAGTCGATATAGTGACGCAGCTCTCCGGCGGTAACATTCTCAAGCAGGGTAATTCCCGGTTGCAGAGGCTTGTAGATGGTCTCCTGAAGCTCCGGACGGTTGTTGCGTGCCTCCTGGAGCGAAAGATATTTGATAGAGGAGGTGCGTGATGCGTGGCTTTCGCGCAGTCCGGCCTGTTCCATTTTGAGCTGGGCAATGTAAGCGGGGCTGAGCGCCGGATTGAGCAGGCTGTTGACCACCGGAACGCTCCGTGAGGCATCAAGTACCTGTACGACAGCACCTGAGTAGACCGGTGCAATTTTCACCGCAGTATGCATTCTTGACGTTGTAGCGCCTCCGATGAGGAGCGGAATTTTCATGCCGAGCCGCTCCATCTCGCTGGCAACATGCACCATTTCGTCCAGCGAAGGGGTGATGAGGCCGCTCAGGCCAAGCAGGTCGGCATGCTCGCGCTCGACCGCTTCAAGAATCTTGTCGCATGGCATCATGACGCCGATATCGACCACATCATAGTTGTTGCAGGCAAGCACAACAGCGACAATATTTTTGCCGATATCGTGCACATCCCCCTTGACCGTTGCAAGCAGCACTTTGGCCGCAGCACGGGTATCCTTGTTCAGCGCCTTTTCAGCTTCGATGTAAGGCAAAAGGACGGCCACCGAGCGCTTCATGACGCGGGCGCTTTTGACCACCTGCGGCAGAAACATCTTCCCCTCCGCAAAGAGGTCGCCGATGGCGTTCATGCCGTTCATCAGCGGCCCCTCAATCACCTGGAGCGGGCTCGGATAGAGCAGTCGGGCCTCTTCGGTATCCTCTTCAATATGGTCAACAATCCCTTTGATCAGAGCGTAGCGCAGCCGCTCCTCAACCGGCAGGCTCCTCCATTCAGCCGCCTTTGCTTCAGTTTTTTCACCGCCATCCTGAATGGTTTCCGCAAAGCTGACGAGGCGCTCGGTCGCGTCCGGGCGGCGATTGAGCAGCACATCCTCAACCCGTACCAGCAATTCAGGATCAATATCCTCATAGATGGCGAGCTGGCCCGCATTGACAATACCCATGTCGAGCCCGGCTTGAATGGCGTGATAGAGGAAGGCGGCGTGCATCGCCTCCCGAACCGTTTCGTTGCCACGGAAAGAGAACGAGACATTGCTTATACCGCCGGAGACTTTTGCATAAGGCAGGTTCTCCTTGATCCACAAAACAGTCTGGATAAAATCGACGGCGTAGTTGTTGTGCTCTTCAATGCCGGTGGCAACGGTCAGCACATTAGGATCAAAAATAATATCCTCCGCCGGAAAGCCAACCTGTTGTGTCAAAATATCGTAGGCGCGTTTGCAGATCTCAATGCGGCGCCAGTAGCTGTCGGCCTGACCCGATTCGTCGAAGGCCATGACAACAGTAGCAGCACCGTATTGCAGCACCTTGCGTGCCCTCTCCCTGAAAAGCTCCTCACCCTCCTTGAGACTGATGGAATTGACAATGCTTTTGCCCTGGACGCATTGCAGACCGCTCTCGATGACCGACCATTTCGAGCTGTCAATCATTACCGGTACGCGTGAAATTTCCGGCTCGGAGCCGATCAGGTTGAGGAACTCCTTCATCACCTGCTCGGAGTCGAGCATTCCCTCATCCACGTTGACATCGATCACCTGTGCGCCACTCTCCACCTGCTGGCGGGCAATGGAGAGCGCCTCGTCGTAGTTCCCCTCCTTGATGAGTCGGGCGAATTTTTTCGATCCGGTCACATTGGTGCGCTCGCCGACATTGATAAAGCCGGTCGTGCGGTTGACAAACAGCGGTTCGAGGCCGGAGAGTTGCAGTTCATGCTTTTTTGTCGGGTGCTGGCGCGGTTTCAGGCTTTTTACCGCCTCGGCAATCGCCTTGATATGCTCCGGAGTTGTTCCGCAGCAGCCACCGACAATATTGACAAATCCGGAAGTGGCAAAGTCGGCAATCTGCGAAGCCATGTATTCAGGGGAGTCGTCATACTCTCCGAACTCGTTCGGCAGCCCGGCATTCGGATAGACGCTCACATAGCTTTCAGCAATTCCGGCCAGCGATTCAATAAAGGGGCGCATCTGTTTTGAACCAAGTGCGCAGTTGAGCCCAATGGAGAGCAGGTCGGGCGTATGGGCAATAGAGATCCAGAATGCCTCAGTTGTCTGGCCGGATAGGGTCCGACCGCTGGCATCTACAACCGTGCCGGAGACCATGACCGGTATGCGCACGCCGGTGCGGTTGAAAAACTCTTCAATTGAAAAAAGGGCAGCCTTGCAGTTCAGCGTATCAAAGACCGTTTCAACCAGCAGCAGGTCTACGCCACCCTCCATAAGCCCCTCAAGCTGCAGGGTGTAGTTATCAACCACCTCCCGGAAGGTGACCGCCCTGAAGCCGGGATTATTGACATCCGGCGAGAGCGACAGCGTCTTGTTGGTTGGGCCGATAGAACCGGCAACAAAGCGCGGTTTGCCGGGGGTTCGCGCCGTATACTCATCCGCCGCTTTCCTTGCAAGGCGGGCGGCTTCAACGTTCAGCTCCCTCACCAGCTCTGAGGTATTATAGTCAGCCTGTGAAATCGGGTTGGCATTGAAGGTGTTGGTTTCGATAATGTCGGAACCAGCTTCAAGAAAGTCGCAGTGAAGCGCATAGATGATATCCGGGCGCGTCAGTACAAGAATATCGTTATTTCCGATGAGCGGATGCGAGTGGTCGGCAAAGCGTGTGCCCCGGTAGTCCGCTTCCTGTAATTTATGTCGCTGAATCATGGTGCCCATCGCACCGTCAAGCACAAGGATGCGTTGTTCGAGGCTGTTGAGTAGTATGTCCTTCATTCGTCTTTTAATCGGTAAAAAAAGCGGTGGTTAAAAAAAGAGAATATAGTGCATCAGCGGGTAATTCCGTTCTCTCAGGAACAGCCCTCAATACTTCACTTGCATAGGGGAATTGCTTTCTTGCCGGAAACCCCCTATTTGCTCTTTTCGGGCAGAGGCAACCGCTCTTCAAGCCAGGAGCATATCAGCTCAATGCCGCTGTCGGCTATCTGGTGCGCTATCGGGTATTCACGCCAGGTAAAATCCTCCACATGCTCTTCCAACCATGCCTTCGACGCCAGCCCCTTGGCAATCGGCAGAACATCGTCAAAGCTGCCATGCATCACCAGAAAAGGGAGCTTGCGCAGTGCCGGTTTCAGCGCATCGTTTGGCACTGTTTTTTCAGGCAACTGCCCTGAGCAGGCAATGACGCCGTGCAGCAGCTCCGGTGCATGAAAGGCCGTCAGATAGCTCATCACCGATCCCTGGCTGAAGCCCATCAAAAAAACCTTATTGCCAGCAGGCCGGTACTCGGTAATAATTTCGCGGATAAAGCCGATCAATTGCTCAACAGCCCGCCCGGCCTCACCATGATCGACCCTGATGCCGGTCGGGGTAAACTCGAGAGGGAACCAGCCGAACATGCCGAAATCCATCTCCTGCGGTGCCCGAGCACTGATGTAGCGGAACTCCGGCCTCAGCGACGGGGCAAGCTGGATAAGATCTTTTTCGTTGCTGCCATAGCCGTGCAGCATAATCATGAGAGGGGCGTTTTCCGGTTTTGCCGGTTCAAGTTCCAGATAGGTGAGCGAGAGATGGCGTCGTTGCAGCATGGTACAAAACAATGGTTACCGTTTGGATTGGTGAGTGACTTGCGTAATAAAACCGCCGCCGAGCACTTCGCGGTCGTGGTAAAAGACCGCCGCCTGCCCCTTTGCAACGGCGCTTTTCGGTGAAGCGAATGAAACGGTTGCGGATTTTTCGCCCAGCGGCTCAATGGTGCAGGGTGTCTCCCGGTCACGATAGCGAATTTTTCCGGATGCCTCAATCGGGCCGTTCAGCTTCTCAATACCGATCCAGTTTATGGCGGAAGCAACGAGCGAGCGGCACTCAAGAGAGGACTTTTTCCCTACCTCGATGCGGTTATGCTCCGTGTCGAGCGCCGTGACATAGAGCGGCTCTTTGGCCGCAACACCGAGCCCCCGGCGCTGACCGATGGTATAGAAAGGATAGCCCCGGTGCTTGCCGATGACCTTGCCTGTTTCATCCACAATATCGCCATCCGCCACCCGTTCGGCCAGGCCGGGAATCGCACCGGCGAGGTAGCCGCAATAATCGTCCTGCGGCACAAAACAGATCTCCTGACTCTCCTTCTTTTCAGCCGCCCTGACGCCAAAAGAGCGGGCCAGCGTGCGAACCTCCGGTTTGGTCAGCTTCCCCAGCGGAAAGAGGGTTTTTGCCAGGTCACTCTGCGAAAGCATCCAGAGAAAATAGCTCTGATCCTTTTCAGGGTCAGCTCCCTTATAGAGGCGGTACCTCCCATCGCTGAACGCTGTTGCCGCAAAGTGGCCCGTAGCCACAAAATCGGCATCAAGCAGCTTAAGCCCCTCAAAGAGGCCGAACCACTTGATCTTCTTGTTGCAGACCATGCAGGGGTTAGGCGTTTTGCCACCAAGATAGTCCTCATGAAAATAGCCGATAACATCATCGCGGAATTTGCTGCTCAGGTTCAGGGTAAAAACGGGAATCTGAAAATCGGGATGGTCGCTGATCACCAGCGGCGAAGGCTTCAGCGAAGGGCTCTCTTCAGGTGAGTCGAGTACCCGGATGTTCAGACCTGTAACGGCATAGCCCTTTTCGACCAGCAGACAAGCCGACACGGCAGAATCAACCCCGCCCGAGATACCAACAACAACTTTTTTCTGTACACTCATAGGTTACCTGTAAATTATAATGCAGACGATTTCTGTGGATGCAGGATCATCAATCAGTTGCCAAAAACAGTTTCATGGCACTTTTAACGGCATCTTTGTCTGATGTCGATAAAGAGCCAAGGCGGAGAGTAATGAGCTGCCGGTCAAGCGTGAAGAGTTTGAAGCGCACCTTGCAGGGTACCGCCAAATTTGCCTGCTTCCAGTCATTCAGTTGAATATCACTGCTCCACTCACTGCTTTTTGCCGTGGTGATCATGGCCAGAAGAAGCTGATCGTGCTGCTCATTAAACACCTTGCCCGAAACGATCAACGCTGGTCGCCGTTTTTCGGCAAGTTTATCCGTAAAAGGAAAGGGAACAACGACAACATCAAATGGTTTAAAGTCCACTCCATGCCTCCTCATCTTCAGGCGAGGACCATTCATTAAGTGTTTCCTCGATGCCCTTTAGATAGGCATCAGTCGGGGACTTGATTTTTCTGACAATCACATAATCCCCTTTGATTTCAAATGCAAGCGTATCACCGGCGTTAATATGGGCGGCCTTGCGGATGGAGACAGGAATGGTCGTCTGGCCTTTGGCTGTTATTCTGGCGATTTGCATTCGCTCATTCCATTGATTGTTGTAAATTCTTACAAGTCAGAATTTAGGAAAATAGTTGCCCTCTTCAAATTTACATATTCCGGCCAACCTTGAATTACCCGAGAAAAGCTGCTGGATTGACGGTCAGCATCTCAGGGTAGATGTCGGTATAGAGATTGAAATAATTATCCAGGTTGCCACAAAGAGTAGACTCTTTCATAACCATAATGTAATCGGAGCCAAACATAAGCCGTTTCTGTACAATCTTATAGCGTGCGACAATATTCCTGATATATTTGAGCATTTCATTGTTTGGACAGTAAGAGATATCGGCGTAGACGTTTTTGAACCTTTTCATTAATCCGATAATCTGTCCTGTCCAGTTTTTTGGATCATCAAGCTTCCCAGGTTTTTGATTGGCAAGAGTGCTGATATGCTCCTCGCCGCCAAAATGGGCAAAATTGAGATGCAATTCGCTGAACTCAGGGTTCTCAAGAATCTCAAGCCAATTCGCCGGATTTGAAAAAAACAGGGCAGCCGATTGGCTTGTTTTTTTATCAAAAGTAACAGGGACAATTTTTCCATTTTTCTTTTGGCTCTGCGTCTTTATGGTGTCGCACAGCGACAGCAAACCGCCGGTGGAGGTATGTACCGTAACGGGAAGGTTATGCTCCACGCAAAGCCGGTAAACCGGATAGAGGTTCGGGTGAGTTGGCAGGTAACCCAGAGGAGGATAGAGTTTCACTCCCTTGAATGTACCCTCAACAACCTGCTCGCGGACAAGTTTTTCAATCCCGACTCTTCGCGGATCAACCGCCAAAAAGGGGAGTACCGTACCAGGATTATCCCTTTGCAGATTTTGCAGTTCCAGCAGATGCTGGCGATATCCACGGGTCATTTGTACATTTGTTTGCGTACAACTTTTTGCCATGGTTCGAACTCCTTCTGCTGCGTCTCCTGCCTTGAAATCCACGATAACCAGATCCAGATCACGGCTGATAGCTGTTCTGTTTTTCGCTGTCCATGTCGGAGCGAGACCTCTTGCAGAGATGCTTTTTTCATAAACAGGAATGAATTCAGCTTTGATGATTTGCGCCAACTTGTTAAACGTATTGGCATTATCCTCTGTAATGGTCATCACATTAAGCGCATCTCGTTGCCGTACGTCGGGTAATGCCGGTATCACGGCTTTTTGTGCCTCGGTATCGCCATGGTCAAACATAAAAAAGATATCCATCATCAACGGCACCGTAATCAACAGCTCCGAAAGATGCCACTGACTCTTTAGGCAGCACCGCTCTTCGTAGGCATAATGTTCCTCCGGGCTTTCTGTAGCTGCCGCAAAATAAGATGCAACATAGTGAGCCAGTTTCCAGAGTTCCGGTGGAATAATCACGATGGGTAGTCCCCGCTTATCGCTTTTATAAGGATAATCCCCTTGAATCCACCTCCACCCGATTTCAAGCACTTCAGCAAACGCAAACGAGAGATTGAAAAAATGACAATGAACATCTATGGCTCTGTTCTGCATGATCGTCTCCTTTTTTGGCCAAAAAGAAGTATTAACCCGCTACAGATTCCAAAAAATTGCATTTTTTTTCTGATTTGTTTGGGAGTACCTGTTTCCGGCATCAGCGGTTCATCCCTGCATTCCTGCATGAAACTTCCTTCCCGAATTCCGCTCAGTCAACAAGCTCACCCACGCTGTATTTGCCTTCATGAGCAATAGCTACCACATATTTCGACAATTTCGGGTCATAGACCGCAACCGCCTGATAAAGGTGATTGAGCTTGTGCGCCAGAACAAAAGCTATCGGTAACGTTGCCGGTCCGTTCAGCTTTATCAGTTCCCCCCCTCTGATTACCCCGCCATCAATCAACTCCTTCAATTGTTGTGCCGCCTCCTTCACCAGCGCATCATTTTGAGCCGGAGTATCCCCAAACCCCAGACGAAGAACGTTACCTTCTTCCACAGCAAGAGTATAGATGCTCATGATTGTTTGTTTTCGTGATTATCCGGTTTGAATCAAGCCCCAAGAGATATAACACGCTATTTCGCAACCCTTTGCCATTATTCGGTAATCAGGCAAAACTCTTCAGAAAAATCAGGACTACAGGGGGCTATTTTCAGTTCTGTTTCACAGTAAACAATAAACCGTTTGGCAGTCTGATAGAGGCTGGGCGTCAGTGCATTCAGAGTGTTGAAGTGATCGGCAACATCGTCATAATTGATTTCGTAGTCATGGGCAGCCAGATTTCTTGCAGTTCGGGCAATTTGCCAGTCTTCAACGGAACGAATGACCTGGTTTTTTTCGAAGATGGCCAGCACTTTAATGAAGCTGTCCGCCTGTTCACCCGAGAGCAATAAGCTGTGGCGCATAGCTGAACCTAAAGTGTCCTGGAGCTTGGCAAAGCGTTCATTGATTGCGGCCAGTGCCTCAAAGAGGTCGTTGTCCTTTTTTCGTACAGTCAACACCGGGCCTGTGAGCGGCCATTCTACAGCTTTGTGTGATGCATTGAGGAAATATACACAGCGTTGGATTGCCTCAAGCAGGTTGGAAAGATGCTTCTTTTCTGAAGACAACAATGTTTCAGGCGTCGTTGGATTCATGGCGTTATTTCCAGTAGTTTTGCTTGAGCGCGGGCGATGGAGACAAACGGATTGTCCCTGGTGCCAGGGTTTTTGACCAACACATCAACAGGGAGGCAGAGCGTTTGTTCCAGAAGCGTTTTAATGCGTGCACGGAGCAATAAACCGACAGTGCTTGCTGGCTCGATCAGCAGGTCAATATCGCCACCATGGCGTGTGTCGTCCAACCGTGATCCATAGAGCCAGACGAGCGCATTCACTCCTGCAACGGCACGACAGGTGTTGACGATAGTGTTGATTTGTTCTGCAGACAAACGCATGGTGTATTTGTGGCCGGCAATTGCAATATTCAGTTCATAAGAATCAAAAGCACTTTCAAGTCAAGATAAAAGATTTTTATTCATTCAGGCAATTGGACTTTTATCCTGATTGCCCATCCATCCATCAACTTCCTCATTCTTTGTGCTGCCTCCTTCACCACAGTGTCGTTTTGAACTGGAGTATCACCATACCCTGGATAAAGCTCACTATTACCTTCTATAGCAAGAGTATAGACTTGAATCACCCTATCATTGAGCGCCATAAACCCGTGATGCTTCGGTGCGTTCAGCAGCCTTACAGCCAGCAGTGCGTGCAATAAGCCGTCACAATCCGCTATGCGTGCAATTAGATATGTAGCAAAAGGAGTTTAGTTATGAAATGTGGAATTACTCAGTTTCAGTCCGCTATGCGTACAATTAGATAGGGTGGTGGCAATTATGTTATCAGGGCCATGGATCCGTCAAAGTTTCAATCCGCTATGCGTGCAATTAGATATGGGGCCCTTCGTAGAATTTAATGGGTTGAAGTGAAACCATAATACTTCAAAATACAGTGGGAAGGTTAAGATGGCTACGATAAAATAATGTCTTTGTTCAGTAGCTTTCGAAGCTGTTAAAGACCATTGACTAGGCTGTTAAAATCTACATCTCTTTTTTATGAATCATGTTACCGCTTCAGTTACTTTTTGCTTAAATCGTCAAGGACGCTGTTTCTATGGCTTATTTTATACACTTATCTTTTCATCATAGGGCTCCATTCAGACTCATCCTATGAATCAATATTACACCTTCCCAATTCTTTCTTACTCTATTTCCATTAAAATGTGCGGAGAGCCTGATAATGTAAAATCTTTTATGGAAATGTCTCAGAAACTGATAGAACTATTTGTTTTGACTTATAATATTGAGCCCGGTTTGAATGGAAATACATTTAATTCGATTCAGTCGTTATTTGATTTTGCTGATTATGATCAATTTCCTATATAGTTCGGTGCTCCAATTTTGAGCGATGTATATCATTTTGTTATGTTTATGAAATTGATTCAAGTACCCTTCCCATGCGCATAACCCTTGAACTCTCCCACCGCAAGCGTACGGTCACGTTGCCGATAAACAACAGCCACCTCGTATCTTCCCTCATCTACAACATTGTCGATAAAAGCTCAAGCGAGTATGCGGAGCGGTTGCATAATCAGGGTTACCGACTGGCCAACAGGGCGTTCAAGTTGTTTACCTTTTCGCCGCTTTATCCGGGGAACCGCCGTAAGTGGGTGATGCATGAAAACGGGACGATGAGCACGGCTGAGGCTTTGCTGCATGTTACAATCTCTTCTCCGAAGGAGGAGTTTATCGAGCATCTGGTGATAGGGCTTCTGCAGGAGCCCTATGTCTGGATCGGCAATGAACGGTTTCGGGTAGAGACGGTCCGAAAGCTTGATCAGCCGGAGTTGAGTGATGATATGGAGTTTGTCATGCTCTCGCCCCTTGTTTGCACCACAAAGGGGGAGGCTGATCACTATCCGCAGTATTTGTATCCCGGTGATCCGGAGTTTGAGCGGGTGCTGCTTGAAAATCTTTGCCGGAAGTATCAGGTGTTGCATGGGCGCTCGTTTGTGTGCGAGAGCGGGCAGTTTGGTTTTTCCATTGATGAGGCTTATGTGGAGCGGATGCAGGGCAAGGTTCAGAAGCTGATTACGCTGAAGGAGGGGCGTTCTGATGAGACGAAGATCAAGGGGACGCTTGCACCGTTCAGGTTGAGGGCTCCCCGGGAGTTGATGGAGGTCGGCTATGCGTGCGGGTTTGGTGAAAAGAATTCTATGGGGTTTGGTATGGTGAAAGTTGAATCGGGTTTGTAGTGGCGTCAGCTTGTAATAAAAAGAGTGGAGAGCGCTCTCTCGGGGTTGTTATCACCGGGGGAAGCAAGGGGTTGGGCTATGCTCTTGCGTCTGAATTTCTTGCTGCGGGCGACCGTGTCGTTATCTGTGGCAGAAATCCGGAGCGGCTGGAGGATGCGTTACACTCTCTTCGTCTGGCTGTGCCGGGAGGGGAGGTGCATGGCATTGTTTGCGACGTGGGCGAGCGTTCCAGCGGAAAATTGCTTGCCGATTTTGCGGTTTCGCGGCTTGGAAGGGTGGATCGCTGGATTAACAATGCAGGGACGGCGGGGCTGTTGAAGCGACCGTTGTGGGAGCTGGATGCGGACGATATTCTTGAAACCTGCTCGACCAACCTTTCGGGCACGATTGTTCTATGTGCAGAAGCTGTCAGGGTTATGCAGCGCCAGCCCTCTTCCAAAAAACCGTGCTATCATATTTTTAACATGGGTTTTTCCTCGGCAGGGGCAGCCTTGTCGCGTTCAGCGGTACCACACAAGGCGTCGAAAAGGGGGGTGGCAGAAGGGACCCATTTTCTCTCCGGGGAGTTGAAAGCGGCAGGGGTAACGAGTATTGGCGTTCATGAACTGAGCCCTGCTCTTGTGCTGACCGAACTGCTGCTTCGGGATGCTTCAGAATCGGCAGGGAGGTTTTTACGGGTTATCGCAGAAAAGCCTGAAACGGTGGCGGCTGTTCTGGTGCCGAAAATACGGGCGATAGAGGGGCGAAACCGTCGCTTGCGGTATGAACCGCTGGCAAAAACTTTTTTCAGGATATTCGCTGGTATGCGCAGGATTCTTGGTAAAGAGGTATTTTAAGCTTTGCGAAAAACAGGGGTGGCTGATGGAAACTGTTCAATAATCTTTTTCAATTTTTTGCATCATCATGAAGAGAGTACTTGTGGCCGGTTCGACCGGATATCTTGGTCGCTATGCAGTTCAGGAGTTCAAAAATCGCGGCTATTGGGTTCGTGCCCTTGTGCGTAATCCTGATAAGTTCAAGCAACCTGGCCCGTATTTTGCACCATCTATTGAGGATCTGGTTGACGAGGTTCTTGTCGGCGATGCAACGAAGCCTGAAACTATTGCTGCGGCGTGTGATGGCATGGATGTTGTTTTTTCATCGCTTGGGATGATCAAGCCTGATTTTGTGCATACCATTTTTGAGGTGGATTATCAGGCCAATATGAATTTGCTGGATCTGGCGCTGAAGGCCAAGGTCAAGAAATTTGTCTATGTTTCGGTTTTTGATGCGCATCGGATGATGAATATTCCGAATGTGCAGGCTCATGAAAAGTTTGTCAGGGAGCTGAAAGCGGCGAATATTGAATCCGCCATTATCCGCCCTACCGGCTATTATTCGGAGATCGGGCAGTTTGTTGCGAGGGCACGCAAGGGATTTATGCTGATGGTCGGGGATGGTTACCAGCGTTCCAATCCCGTTCACGGTGCTGACCTGGCAAAGGTTTGCGTTGATGCGGTTGATGGAACGGCCAAAGAGGTTGAAGTGGGCGGGCCTGAAGTGTTTACCTACCTCGAAATGGTTGATCTCGCTATCGAAATTGCCCAGACAAAGCCAATTGTGTTTCCGTTACCACTCTGGGCGGCTGACGGGCTGGTTGCGGCTGTTGGCCTTTTCAATCGCGATGTCCACGATGTTGCGCTTTTTGCGACGACGCTCAGCCGGGTGGACTTCATCGCTCCGCTCTTTGGCACGCATCGGTTACGTGATTTCTTTATGCAGTGTGGAGCGCTGGGAAGCTGAATTGGCGGTGGTCAGCTTAGTTTGTAGCCGGGGCCGCTGCCGCCTTCGGGTGTTGTCCAAGTTATGATGCCGTAGGGGTCGGCCACTTCGCAGGTTTTGCAGTGGAGGCAGTTGGACGCATTGAGTTTGAGCGCTGGAACGGGTTCTGTGGTTATTTCGTACACTGAAGCGGGGCAGAAGTGCCGGCAGGGGTTGGCGAACTCTTCGGCGCATTTTTTGAGGCAGATTTCAGCAATATTTTCCGGCTTGATGTGCAGGTGGCAGGGCTGGTTCTCTTCGTGCATGACGCCGGAGTGGAAGAGGCTTTGCTCTTTGCTGAAGGTGAGGATGCCGTCTTCCCTGAACTCTGGTATTGAGGGGAAATCTCTTTTCCTCTTTTTCAGGCCAAGGCTGGGGAGGGGCGCAAGAGCTGGAATAGTGAGTTGCGTTTTAGGCAATGAGAGGCCGGGAAAGCTGAGCTGAAGGCCCGCCTGAACGAGTCCGGCGTAGAGCCCCTTGTCGAAGGCTTTGCGGTAATTCCGAGCGGCGTGCAGCTCTTCGAAGGCCCATGATTTTCTGAACCGTTCGGCGTAGCTGCCCAGCCGTTCAGTGGAGAAGTCGTTGTGCAGCAGCGCTTCAAAGAGGGTTTCGGCGGCAAGGAGGCCCGACTTCATGGCGAGGTGTATCCCTTTGTGGCGTTGCATGTTCACCATGCCGGCGGATTCTCCGGTGACGAGAAAGCCCGGCCCGTAGAGCGGTGGCATAGCGTCAAAGCCTCCTGAGGCTATGGTTCTTGCGCCTGACTCAATCATCGAGCCTCCTTCGAGGAGAGTGGCAAGGAGCGGGTGCTTTTTGAAGCGCTGGAGGTTGCGGTGGGGGTCGCAGTGTGGAGACTCTGGCCCCGGTGAGGAGATGAACCCGATGGAGATGATTGTTGGGGAGAAGGCGTAGAGCCATCCGCCGCCGTAGCTCTCCGCTGAAAGAGGGTAGCCGAAAAACTGGTGTACCTCTCCGGCCTTAAGATGCCCTTCCGCTATCCGCCATGTCTCTTTTACCCCCGTTTCGTAACGTTGCCCGCGGCTCCCTGAAGGAAAAAGTGCGGAGAGTTGGCGAGCGAGCGAGCCGTCGGAGCCTTCGCCGATAACGGTAACGTTGCTTTTGAGCAGAAGTCCTGGTTCAAAGTTGGCTTTTTGGTTTCCTTCCAGGTCGAGCCCCTTGTCGTCAGTAATGATTCCCGCAACTTTGCCGTTTTCGAGAAAGGGGGCAGTGGCGGCGGTGTTGTCGAAAAGTTGAATCCCCTCCTCGTCGGCTTTTTCAGCCATCCATGCGCCAAGGCGGCTGAGTGAGACCAGATGGGCTCCCTTGTTGCTGAACGGTTCGGGCAGAAAGGGAAAGGAAAACTTTCTTTTTGCCGTGAGGAACCAGAGCGATTCATTTGAGACGGTGGCTTCAATCGGGCAGCCCTGATCGCGGTAGTCGGGAAAAAATTCTTCGAGCGCCCTCGGGTCGAGCAGCGCTCCCGAGAGGAGTTGGGCGCCTGCGTAGCGCCCTTTTTCGATGATTGCAATTAAGGGTTCAAGAAGGGTTGCCGATTGGGCATTGTAGCGCTTGATCATGCGCTGGAGGTGGATGGCCGATGCGAGGTTTGCCGGGCCTGCACCGACAAAAACAATGTCAAATTCGACTGATTCACGTTCCTGTTTCATTGCAATCAAACTGGTTGTTCAAAGAAGGATTCCGCCTAAAAGAAGCGATGCAACGCTGAAGTAGATAACGATACCGGTTACATCCACAAGTGTTGCCACAAAGGGTGCCGAAGAGACTGCCGGGTCAAGGCCGAGCCGTTTGAGCAGCAGGGGGAGCATTGAACCGGTGAGCGTGCCGAAAAGGACAGTCCCGATCAGAGAGAGCCCGATGGTAAAGGAGATGTAGAGCCATTGGGTGTTCAAATGACCCAGTACTGATGCCCAGATGAGTACCCTCAAGACCCCGATAGCGCCGAGGATGCAGCCAAGCGCAAACCCTGAAACCAGTTCCCGGCGCATCACTTTCCACCAGTCGCGGATGGTTATCTCTCCAAGTGAGAGGGAGCGGATGATGAGTGATGCGGCCTGGGAGCCGGAGTTACCGCCGCTCGACATGATGAGCGGTATAAAGGTGGCAAGAACAATCGCCTTGGCCATCTCGTCCTGAAAAAATGCCATCGCCGAGGCGGTAAGCATCTCTCCGACAAAGAGAATGACCAGCCAGACAGCCCGTTTTTTGATCAACTGTGGTATTGGCAGGTCGATGTAGGGCTCTTCGAGTGCTTCGATACCGCCGAATTTCTGTATGTCTTCGGTCTCCTCCTCTTCTGCGACGTCGAGCATGTCGTCAACCGTCACCACTCCGATCAGGTAGCCGTTGGAATCGACTACCGGAAGGGCAATGCTGTCGTAGCGTTTGAAGGTGTCGAGTGCATCTTTTTGCTCCTGCGAGGCGGTTAGGGTGATGATCTTTTCTTCAGAGATGATTTCACTCACCTTTTTTTCGGGCGCGGAGAGCAGGAGCGCTCTGGCGAGCAGTTCACCTTTGAGCTTGCCGTTGTCGTCGACGACATAGATGACGTTCAGGGTTTCGCTCTCATGGCCGTAGGTGCGGATGTAGTCGAGCACAAGATTGATGTCCCAGTCTTTTTTGACGCAGAGGTAGTCGGGAGACATGAGTCGTCCGACGCTTCCTTCGGCATAGGCAAGCAGGGTCTTGGCAATCTTGAACTCTTTGAAGGAGAGCAGTTTCAGTAACTCCTGTACCACGGTACCTGGTAACTCTTCAAGCAGCGCCGTACGGTCATCGGCCGACATGCTGTTGAGAATCTGGGTGACATGCTTTTTGGTCAGCGCGGTCAGCAGGTTCTGCTGGGAGTCAAAATCAAGATATTCAAAGGTTTCGGTCGCCAGATCCTTTGGCAGCAGCCGGAACAGGATGGCCTGTTCGTTTTCAGGAAGATCGGAAATGAGTTCGGCGAGGTCAACCGGCAGCCAGTCGTTGAAAATTCTCTGCAAAGCGCTGAAGTTTCGCTGCTCAATCAGCTCCCTGATTTCCGGCAAGAGTGAGGTTCCGATCATGGGCGGAGCAGGTTAGATGTATTGGTTACTGCGGTGTTCTGTGCAGAGATGCGCTGCTTCAAAAAGAGTTATTTTTTGCAACTTTCCAATACGCAGTGCTTCTTTTTAACATTCAGGTAACTTTTCCTTTCGAGACATGGGAATTGTTGCGTATGAATTTTCGCCAGGGAAGTTCCCGGCTTTTTGAGATGCCTACTCTGGTTGAGGTGCCTATCATCTCTCCGGGCAGCGGCGGAGCGTTTTCCAAAAAGAACTCCTCACCGAACAGATCTTTTCCATTGCAGTTGCCGTCGATGGCAAGTGCTCTGGCAAGTTTTCCGGGGCCGCTCATCAGATTGGTCATAACGCTGGTTCCTCTCTGCTTCTGCATGAAAAGCAATCCTTCCAGCGGTTCCATAGCCCTTACCAGTACGGCGCCAGCACTGTGTTCCGGTTCGCTGACAATATTGAGCATGTAATGGCAGCCATAAGTAAAATAGATGTAGATGGTTCCAGGCTTCCGGAACATGATCTGGTTTCTTGTTGTTTTGCCCCGCCAGGCATGGCTGGCTTCGTCTTCATGGCTCAAATAGGCTTCGGTTTCAACAATTCGTCCTGTCAGTCGGATATTTCCCGGAAGTATGTGTACAAAGATTTTTCCGAGTAGTTGTTCAGCCAGTTCAAGAGTTGGTTGTTCATAGAATTGTTTTCCAAGGCGTTCCATCGCTGCAAAATTATAATTTGTAATGGTTCATGTATGTATTATAATGCAGTAAATCATGATGAAACATCAACTGCTTTAAATTTCCCTGGTTAGTACATGGGCAGAGTTATTGCGATTGCAAACCAGAAAGGGGGGGTTGGAAAAACAACCACTTCCGTCAATATAGCGGCTTCCATCGCCATTTCTGAGTTCAGGACGCTGCTGATTGATATCGATCCACAGGCCAATGCAACCTCTGGTTTCGGTCTCGAAATCGGTGATGAGATCGATAATACTTTTTACCAGGTGATGGTAAAGGGGGGCAAGATACAGGATGCCATCAAGTCCTCCAGTCTGGAGTATCTTGATGTGCTTCCTTCAAATGTCAATCTTGTCGGGATGGAGGTTGAGCTGGTGAACATGAAAGAGCGCGAGTATGTGATGCAGAAAGCGCTCAAGGGTGTCCGCGATCTTTACGACTACATCATTATTGATTGCCCGCCTTCGCTCGGCCTTATTACCCTTAACTCGCTCACGGCTGCAGATTCCGTACTCATTCCGGTTCAGGCTGAATATTATGCGCTTGAGGGGCTGGGAAAACTGCTCAATACCATCAGTATCGTTCGCAAGCATCTCAATCCCCGGCTTGAGATTGAAGGGGTTCTGGTGACCATGTATGATGCACGGCTCCGACTGGCATCGCAGGTTGCAGAAGAGGTTAAGAAATTTTTCAAGGAGAAGGTTTATAAGACCTATATTCGCCGCAACGTAAGGCTTTCTGAAGCACCGAGCCACGGCAAGCCGGCCCTGCTCTATGACGCCCAGTGTATCGGGTCGAAAGACTATCTCGATCTGGCTCAGGAAATTTTTGAACGAGATGGCAATATTAACAAATTTAAAGTTCGTCAGCCGTAGCTGACCGGTAAGCTGATGGGTGATATGGCGAAAAAAGCACTGGGACGAGGTCTGAAAGCACTTTTTCAGGACGATGAATTTGCCTCCGTTTCGAAGGATGAGGCCGAGGAGCCTGCTCCGGTTGGAAGTATAGGCAGTTTGCCGATTGAGAAGATCAATGCAAATCCGTTTCAGCCCCGCAAGGAATTTGATGAAACTGCTCTCGAAGAGCTGAAGAACTCTATTCTTGAAAACGGGGTGATTCAGCCGGTTACGGTATGCAGGGATGGTGAAGGCTATCAGCTTATCAGTGGAGAGCGGCGGCTCAGGGCGGTCACGCTGGCGGGCTTCAAGTTTATTCCAGCTTATGTCATTGAGGCGCATGACGATTCAACCAAGCTTGAACTTGCGCTTATCGAGAATATTCAGCGCGAAGATCTCAATGCCATTGAGGTTGCGCTTGCCCTCAAAAGCCTGACAACGAAGTGCAACCTGACACAGGAGGAGATTGCGCAGAAGGTTGGCAAAAACCGCTCCACGGTCAGCAATTTTCTCCGTCTTCTCAAACTGCCGCTGCAGATACAAGACAGCATCAGGAACCGCGAAATCTCCTCCGGACATGCTCGGGCGCTTGTCAACCTTCCCGGTGAACAGCAGCAGTTGAAGGTATGGAAACAGATTCTCACCCATCAGCTTTCTGTCCGGCAGACCGAGGCGCTGGTGAACCGCCTCTTCAAGGAGCAGTCAAAGCCTCTCCATGCAGCCTCTTCGGAGCGTTCCTCGTACCTTGTCGAGCTTGAGACTCTTTTAAGAAATAACCTTGCCACGAAGGTGCGTATTGTTGAAAAAAAGGGAGGGAAAGGGGAGATTCACATCCAGTACTTCTCCAATGATGATCTCGGCAGGCTTCTCGACATCATGCGTCATGAGTGAATTTCCCACTGAAACTTCCGCTTTGCAAAAAAAAGTCCATTCATAAGCAAGAAACAATAATCATGAGGTTTACCCTTGTTGGAAACGGGAGAATGGGCCAGCAGGTCGCTCTGGTCATTGCCCAGTCGGGCTGCCACGAAACGGCTGCCGTGCTCGATATCAATACCACCATTACCCCTGACCTTTTTCAGGGAACCGATGTAATCATAGATTTTACCGTCAGGGAGGCATTTTTGGCCAACCTTCCCGCAATGCTTGCATCCGGCGTGCCCGTTGTTGTGGGTACTACCGGCTGGGACGACCAGCAGGATGAGGTAAAAGCGATGCTCTCCGCTGCCGGTAGCTCATTGCTCTATTCAGCAAATTTTTCGCTCGGGGTCAACATTTTTCTGCGAACAGTGCGCGAAGCTGCACGTCTTATCGCTCCCTTCGGCCAGTTCGATATTGCTTTTGCCGAACAGCATCACACCGCCAAGGCAGATTTTCCCAGCGGTACAGCTTTGCGGGCGGCTGACATGATTCTTTCGGCCAACAGCCGCAAAAAGAGCGTTGTACGGCAGCTCTCGGATGATAAAAAGCTTGCGGCGGACGAGCTGCAGGTTGCCTCTCTTCGGCTTGGCTCCGTTTTTGGGAAGCACTCCGCCTTTATTGACTCGGACGCTGATGAAATTGTGGTCTCCCATACGGCCAAAAACCGTTCAGGATTTGCTTCGGGCGCAGTTGAAGCCGCTATCTGGCTTGCCCTGCGCCATAAAACAGCGCCAGGCTTCTATACGATGGATGATTTTTTAAATGAAAAGTTTTCCTGAAGGAACATGGCTGCTGAAAATGTGAATCTCTCTCTTTTGCCGTTTGCTGGAAAACGGTATGCTGTTCTGCTGGGTGTGGCCATCATTCTATTGATGACGACGGTGCCCTATCTGACCCTGCTCAATATTCTTTTACCTGTCGGAATTTTTGTGGCCGGGGCGGTTGCGCTTCATCAAACCATCATGCGCTTCCAGGTGCGATTGCCCTACAGTGAAGCGTTTGCTCTGGGAAGCATGACCGGTCTGGCTGGAGGTGTCCTCTCTGTGGTTGTCAGCTTTCTTCTCATTGAGTTTTTCAATTATACACCGGGAGTGGAGAGCTTTGTCCTTGTGATTGACTGGATGCTTGATGTGGCAAAGGGAAAACCGGAGCTTCAGGATCAGGTGCGGACGCTGGTTGAGGCAAAAAAACTTGTCCTTGCTCCGGTTCAGTTAACCCTCACCGATCTGCTGATGAACATGGTTGTTTTTGGCGCTTTTTATGCCCTGATAGCTGGTTTTGGTGGCTCCTGGGCTGTTTTACGGCTCAAGAGAAGAGCCCGACGGGGCTGATGCCTCTTTTTGGTACCATGCCCGGTCGCTTTTTTGTGAACCCGGCAGGGTTATCCATTGCCTTACGGGGAAATAGCGGATGGGAGTTTTCAGTTTTCCCACCATTGTCTGCATCGCCTCAATGATTGCCTGCTCATCTGGTTTTTCTTCCTCAATGCTCTGGATGAAGGCTACTGGCCTTTGACCATATTCATCGTCAGATACCGGCACGACAACCGCCTCCAGCACACCATCAATCATCATGAGCGCTTTTTCGATCTCTTCGGGGTGGATGTTTTCGCCTCCTGAGATGAACATGTTGTCCTTGCGTCCAAGAACGGTGACCTCGCCTTTTTCGGAGAAGCTGCCGATGTCGGCGGTATGGAACCACCCCTCCTGGTCGGTTCGGGGCTGAATAAGGCCGCCCTGAAGGTATCCCTGAAAGAGGCAGAGTCCTTTGACCAGCAACTCTCCATCTTTTGCTACGCTAAGTTCACGGTAGGGAAGGAGTTGACCGCTGCTTTGCTGGATGGTGGCTATCGGTGCAGGGGTGGTTGCAATCTGCGAAGCCATCTCGGTCGAGCCGTAACTCAGGTAGAGGGGAGTATGCTGCCGGAGAGCCTCTTCAATCAGCGATTTTGGCGCGGCACTTCCTCCGAGCAGCACGGCCTTCAGCTTGCGCAGCAGGGGCGTGCTCTTTTGGTTGTCAAGCAGACGGTAAAGCTGTGTGGGGACAAGGGAGAGGTGGGTGAGCGGGAAGTTTTGCAGTGACTGGACGAGAGATTCATCCTGTTCTCCGATGGCAAGTGCTCCTCCCGAGATGAGCGATCGGAAAAGGAGAGAGTAGCCGCTGATGTGGTAGAGTGGCAGGGAGAGAAGCCAGCAATCGAGCTTACCGAAATGGATATTTGCATTGGAGCCGAGGGCGTTGTACCAGTGGTTGGCAAAGCTGTGGAGGGCAGCTTTTGCCTCTCCCGAGCTTCCAGAGCTGTGGATAATGGTGACGGGGCGATGCATCCCTTCCACTGTTCCAAAATCTGGAAGTGGGTCAAGGGTTTCACTATTGTGTGGATGGTCAAGAATGGAGGCAATTGTTACTGTGCTGAAGCCGGTGAGGCCCTCTTTCCCACCGGTTGCGATCAGTCGGGGACAAAGTTTTTCAAGAGTTTTTCTGAGCCGCTCTTCCGGAAAACGATAGTTGAGTGGCGCGGCAATCATGCCGGCTTTCAGCAGTCCAAGGAGAAGCAGCACCATCTCTCCGCTGTTTGGCGCCACAATTGCTACAATATCCCCGGCACAAACACCTTTGTGGTAGAGGCTTTGTGCGATCTCTTGAGCTTCTCTGTTGCACTCAATGAAGGAGATGTTGCGGCCAGCCATTTTCAGCATTGGCGAGTTGCCAAAAAGCTCTGCCGCCCGTGTTATCACATCCATAATGTTGTTGTCTGAACTATGATTAACCGGATGCGCATGATTGGTTCAATGTATTACCAAAGCGCGTATCGAGTTGCAGAGGTATCTTTTACAACGTCCATAACGACGTTCTCCTAAGGCTTCTCTGATTGACCTTCATCCCTTCCCGGTAAAGTTTACTGCTGTCAAGCAGGGCGTTTTCGGCTACAAAAGGTGTTTCGAGAAGGTCGTGTTTCAGGTAACGGCTGGTATCTAGTCCACATGCGGCTGGTTTGATGGCCGATGATGCGGCAAGCCAGGCATAAAAGCTCAGACTGATGCCGCTCTCGAAAGCTGAGCTGAAAACCGCGAGCAGGTTGTGTTTTCGGGCATAGCGGGCAAAGTGCAGTGCGGCAGAGATTCCACCCAGCCGGTTTGGTTTCAGTATCAGCGCGGCAAGCGATGCTTCAGGAATCTTGTAGAGCAGTTCCGGATTTTGCCAGAGCGTTTCGTCGAGCGCTGAGTGGATTGCTGTTTTTGCATAAAACTCACCGATCAGTTCGGCCTCTTTCAGTGGCTCTTCAATATAGGCTATGCTGCCCCTGGGGATATTTTCTGCAAAATCGAGCGCTTCATCAAGCGAGAGCGACTGGTTGGCGTCAAGCCGCAACGCAATACGATCTCCGAAGGTGCGATGCAGTTCATTGATGCTTCTTATGGCATTTTCGGTATTACTCGCCGCAACTTTGAGCTTGAACGTGCGGTATCCAAGAGAAAAGTACTTTTCTGCCCGCTGCATGACGAGTGCTGTGTCGCCGAAGAGCAGAGCATTGAGTGGAACCTGGCGGGTGACAGGCTCAGCATTCGCAAAAACGGGAAGCGTGCCCGATATGGTAGCCTCAAGGTTGATCATTGCCATTTCCAGCCCAGTCCGTACTGAAGGGAAGAGTCCTTCCGGCAAAATGCCGGGAGCGGCAAAGTCATGCTTTGCCAGCACCGCTACCAGTTGCGCTTCGGCTGATTGAAGCGTTTCATGGTGCAGTCCCGGAAGCGGGGCTATTTCACCGTAGGCGATATGCCTCTCTCCCGGGCTCTTAAGTGCAAGGACAATGCCTTCCCGCTGCACAAGCCGTTGTCCTTTTACGGTGATTGGCTCGGTAAAGGGAATGGCATATCGATAAAGAATAATGTGTGACGCGTTCAAGGTCTCTTGGGAAATTTGCTGAAATCAGGTTTCCGTTTTTCGACAAAAGCGTTTCGGCCCTCCTGTCCCTCTTCACTCATGTAGTAAAGCATGGTTGCATTTCCTGCAAGTTCCTGCAGGCCTGACTGTCCGTCACAATCGGCATTGAGGGCCGATTTCAGGCAGCGAATGGCAAGCGGTGAATTTGCAAGGATTTCACGGCACCACTGGACGGTCTCTTCTTCGAGTCGCTCAAGCGGTACAACGGTGTTGACCAGCCCCATGGCAAGCGCTTCGGCGGCATTGTACTGGCGGCAAAGGAACCATATTTCGCGTGCTTTTTTCTGGCCGACAAGCCGGGCCATGTAACTCGCACCCCATCCGCCGTCAAATGAACCAACCTTGGGGCCGGTCTGGCCGAAGATGGCATTCTCAGCCGCAATGGTGAGGTCGCAGAGCATGTGGAGTACGTGGCCGCCGCCGATGGAGTAACCGGCAACCATGGCAATGACCGGTTTCGGGCAGGTGCGGATGTCGCGCTGGAAATCGAGGACATTGAGCTTGTTGACTCCTTTGTCGTCAGCATAACCAGCGTTACCCCTGATTTTCTGGTCGCCTCCTGAGCAAAAAGCCTTGTCGCCCTGGCCCGTGAGGATGATCACGCCAATTGAATTGTCATTTCTTGCGTCCTGAAGGGCTTCGATCATCTCGTCAACCGTCTGCGGGCGGAACGCATTGCGCACTTCCGGACGGTTGATGGTGATTTTTGCAATGCCTTCAGCTTTATGGTAGAGGATGTCGGTAAAGTCACCTTCAGGGATCCAGTTTACAGCGCTCATATCAGGATTATTGATGCTTGTTGAAAAATTTTCGCAGGCGGTCAAGAAACAGCTCCCGGTTTTCAAGGTGCAGCGTGTGACCGCAACCGGGAAAAATCTCAAGCGTTGATTCAGTGCATAAATTAACCATTTGACGACCAATCTCAACGAATTTCAGGTCTTTTCCCCCCGCAAAAAATTGTATTGTCACCCTGTTTTTTTGCAGTTCATCCCATAGCGAAGGCTGCTGCCCCGTTCCAAGGAGCCTAAGGGCAAGGGCAAGATTTTCAGGATTATTTATTTTTCTTTCACTCTCAACCTCTTTGAATATCGGGTGATTTTTAAGCGTGGCAAAGAGAGGCTGCTCATACCAGGCATGAATGAATCCCTCAAAGTTTTTTTCAATTTTTCGTGCAATACCCTCGTCGCTCTTCTGGCGGCTGAGGTGCTCCTCTTCAGTTCTGAGGCCGGGGGAAGCAGAGACAATAATCGCTTTTTCAAAGAGTTTCGGGTGGCGCAGCAGCAGGGAAAGGGCTACACGCCCGCCCATGGAGTAGCCGACAAGCAGGCAGGGTGCGGGAGTTGATTGGCGCACCAGTTCAGCCAGTGCATCAACCGTTCGTTCAAAATAACCATCAGCTTGCGGTTGTTCCGGGAATGAAGCAATGCCGTGCCCCGGCAAATCAATCATCAGAGAGCAATACTCATCCTGAAGCTCCCGGGCAATGGGCAGCCAGTCGCTGCCTGAACCGAGGAATCCGTGCAGAAAGATGATTTTCGGCAGGGATGGATTGCCGATGCTGGTGAGGTGAAGCGGAATCATACTCCCGGTGCTGGTTGCTATGGCCATAATGTTCAACGGGGTGGGCTATTTGCTGATTTTTTTTCGATACAACTTGTTATCAAACTTACTATTTTTTGTTAATCTTGTTCGCATGCGGTGACAATACAGTAACAAAAACTGACAGTATCAATGCCTGCCATTGCCATGTTTTATGAAAGTATAATCAGGATGTATTGTTCGCCGGGTGAACACAATTCTCCCCAGACAAACGCATACTATTGATTCACTGTACCCAACTTCGGGCTGCCATCGTCGAGGCTCAGGCTATGCAAGAGTTTATGCCTGTGGATGGATGCGTGGTTGCATAGCGTGCTGACAATGTACAGAAAGTCTTCGTGGGCTGATATTTAGCCAAAAATTTATAGTATGAGACTATGATGAATAAATAGATGAAAATAACGATGGCAACACAGACACTCTCTTTGACAATAAGATCGGCAAATGAAAATGATCTTGAAAATCTACGCCAGTGGAAAAATGAACAGCGAGAATTCTTCTTTTATAAAGACATAATTACCCCCGAGCAACAACGCGCATGGTTCGTCAAATTTCAAGCCCGCAACCATGATTATATGTTTATCGTTGATCTGAATAGCAAGGCAATTGGTTGCATGGGCATCAGAATGTTGGATGAAGTGTGGGATATTTATAACGTGATCCTGGGTTTGCCAGATTACGGTAAAAAAGGCTACATGGGCCAAGCGCTTCAAGCGATGTTGATTTATGCGCAGTCAGTTAGCCAAAGCCCGATTACTCTGCAGGTACTTAAAGCCAACCCGGCAGTCGAGTGGTATAAAAAAAATGGGTTTGTGGCTATAGCCGAACAAGCTGATCATTATTCACTAATACATCAATCACAGACGAACAAGGAAATACCATGATATCAGTGTTCGGCTCACTCGTCGGCGATGAAGAAATGGCCAATGTGGTCTCCTGCATGAAAAGTCAATGGATGGGCTTTGGCAAAAATGTAGACCTGTTTGAAAAAAAATATCAGGAAAAATACGGCTTGCCCACTTTCGCCATGGTGGACAGTGGCTCCAATGCCCTGTTCATGGCCGTTACCCTGCTCGACCTGCCACCCGGTTCCGAGATTATTCTACCCAGTTTTACCTGGGTATCCTGCGCCCAAGCCATTATTTTGGCAGGTCACAAGCCTGTGTTTTGTGACAACGATCTAAGCACCATGAACGTGCGGGCAGAAGACATCCAGGCCCGTATTACCGATAAAACTGCTGCCATTATGATCGTCCACTATGCCGGGCTTGCGGTTGTTATGGACCCAATCCTTGACCTCGGTTATCCGGTTATTGAAGATGCTGCCCATGCGGTAGACAGCACCTATAAAGGTAAGCCCTGCGGTGCCATTGGTGATGTTGGTATTTTTAGTTACGACGCTGTCAAAAACTTGACTGTAGGTGAAGGCGGTGGCATTACCACACGCATGCCAGCGCGCATGGAGCGAGCCAAGATGATGCGCTACTGCGGCATCGGTAAATCCGGTTTTGATTCCGCCGTTAGTACTGCAGGCGGCAAAAGCCGTTGGTGGGAGTACAACATTCAAGAACCGTTCATTAAAATGTTGCCAACCAATATTGCTGCGGGCATCGGTCTCGCCCAGTTAGACCGTATCGACACCCTGCAAGCTCGCCGCCAAACCATTTGGGATACCTACCAGCAGGCATTTGCCAACGTGCCAGATCTGATTACACCATCCGAAGCGGAGCCTGGAGATCGCCACTCGTACTTCACCTATTGCATCCGAGCGACTAAACGCGACGAACTGGCGCACTACCTGCTCAGTGAGCAAATTTACACCACTTTGCGCTATCACCCCCTGCATTTGAATGCGCTTTACAGGCAGACGGAAGTGCGTTTGCCGAATTGCGAACAATTGAATCAGGATGCGCTGAGTATTCCGATACATCCGAGGATGAGTGATGAGGAAGTGGAGAAGGTGATTGCGAAGATTAAGGCGTTCTATTCATGAGCAAAGATTTCTATAACAAGGATTATCAGGCCGATCATCCACGATAATATGTTAGCGGTGAAGATGGCATTCCTAACGAAGCCCCGTGCTTATAAAATTTTGACATTAACCGTTCTTGAGCCCTATGAGCTGGCCTTGCGGAACGATTCAAAACTTTTTGGAGATTGGCTGTGGTATGGTTTCCTGACTTCATACATAAAGTGAGTAAGTGTGCCCGATAAGCCAATAGAATCAAGGGGCATTTTTGTTTTTGCCGCTGTAGTGCCTAATAATATATATGTTTTGGTATTTCTTTTTCGTTATGTATTTTTCTGTCAAAGTCTTTTTCATTTTCTCAATGCTTGTCCATGTTTGTTCGAGTCAAATCCACACCAAATTCACCAAGACAAACTGTACAGATTGTCGCCAGTGAACGTATCGGAGACAAAGTCAAACAGCGCATTGTCCGCTATGTCGGTGTTGCCATGAATGACGAAGAACTGGTGAAAATGAAAGAGCTGGCAGAGTTTATTAAAGCAAATCTTGAGGAAGAGGCCGCTCCGGCACTCTTCCGTCCTGATGAATTGGCTCGAATGGCTATTGAAGGACGAAAAACGGCTGATTTGTCACCAGATCAGCCGTTGACGGTAGATCTGAGGCAGCTTCGGGAAGAAAGCCGTGTGGTAGTCGGCATCCATGAGATTTATGGCAAAATGTTTGATGAACTTGGTTTTGACCGTGTCGTCGGTGACCCTGCACGACGGGTACAGGCATCCAAGACGATCAAGCATCTGGTCATGGCCAGAATTGCCAATCCGGCAAGCAAACGCAAGAGCGTCATCGATCTTGAACGAGACTTCGGTGTTAAACTTGATTTGAGTGCGGTGTACCGGATGCTGGATTATGTCGATGAACAAAGTCTGGAACTGATTCAGAAGAAGGCATGGGATGCTGCGAAAGGATTGTTTGCCCAAAAAATCGATGTTATTTTTTATGACTGCACGACGCTGTATATTGAGTCATTTGTTGAGGATGAGCTACGGGAAAAGGGATTGAGCAAGGAACATAAATTCAATGAAAGCCAGGTATTACTGGCCATGATGGTAAACAGAGATGGTCTTCCTCTTGGATATCGGCTTTACAACGGAGCAAAGTGGGAAGGTCATACACTCGAGGATGCCATCGCGCATATAAAGCGAATGGTTGTGGTGGACCGTGTGGTGTTTGTCGCTGACAGCGGATTACTTTCAAAGGACAACCTTGCTGTGATTGAGAAAAGTGAAAAACAATACATTGTTGCGGCACGCTTAAAAAATCAGCCTGAAAGCATCAAAAAGCAGATCCTGGATAAAGGAAGTTATCAGCAGGGTGATCACATGTTGATCAAAGAAATCGCATTGCCGGGAGCACGGCGGCTGTTAGTCAACTACACGGAAAAACGGGCAAGAAAAGATGCTCATGACCGCCAAAAAGCACTGGCCAAACTGCAAAAGAAAATCAACAAATCGAAAAATCCTGAGTCGTTTATCAGTAATGCTTCCCATCGAAGATATCTGAATATAAAAAATCAGCAATTGGTGCAGATTGATGAAGAAAAGATCAGGTACGCCGAACAGTGGGACGGGCCGCATAGTATCATCACCAATATCAGTAACATGCCAGCCGAAGAGGCATTTGAGCAATACGGTGGGTTGTGGCAGATCGAAGAATCGCTCCGCTTAACCAAGCATGATTTGAGAGTCCGTCCAATCTACCATTGGACACCAGGACGAATTCAGGCGCATGTAGCAATCTGTTTTATGGCGCTGGTCTGCATCCGTCATTTATCGTATCGGGTAATGCTGCAATATCAGCCCTTGTCACCGGACATTATTCGCAATGAACTCGTGCACGTACAGCAGAGCATCCTGATTCATAAAACGAATGGAGCCCATTATGGCATCCCGTCAAAACCCACCCTGCACGCCAAGAAGATTTATCAGGTCATGGGCGAAAAACTCAGTTCAGTGCCGTTCCTCATAGCATAGTCGTATGACGTCGAAGGTCTACTTTGTAGTGCCTAAATTTTGAGTAAACTCCTTATTTTAAATATAGTTACGCGTTTTTATGTATGAAGTCAGGGAAAAGCAGGTAACAAAATTGCCGTTTGCGGTTCCGCTATTTCCGCATGGCAGCGCTTTTACCAAGCGACAGCAAAACACAGGAAAGGCATTTCTACTGGTGCAGATCACCCGTTTTTATCATCCAGAGGCTCACTATACGGCCCAAGAAAGCGATTTCCGTTGAAATGGATGAGATGAGAGGGGGAGTCAGCAACCCATACCTCGGTTTCCCATGCGATTTCTCCAAGATAACGACTCATGAGTGCCCGGTCAGGAAAGGCGGTCACATAAACCAGACCTGCGCTTGATCCTTCGAAGAGCTTTGCAAGTTCATCGTGTCGTTTTCCATTGACTGGCCCGTGACTTGTTACCGCTTCAACAAGCAACAACCAGTTCTTTTCGGCGTAATGCAGAACGACATCGGGCATCTTTCCATGAGCATCAACATCTACACCCAACCTTGACAGCAGGGGAGCGTCGAAATAACTCCATTTGTCACCGGTGTCACCAGCATAGACCAGCACACTACCCGGAGCAAATCGAGAGGCAAAATTCTCGATAATGGCCTTGATCAGTTGGCTGTGCTCACCG
>CAIMHT010000079.1 GCA_903840935.1 uncultured Chlorobiaceae bacterium | reverse complement strand
TGCGTTTAACCACTTCGCTACCTACCCATAACATTCAGAGCTGGTGATGGGACTCGAACCCGCAACCTGCTGATTACAAATCAGCTGCTCTACCAATTGAGCTACACCAGCGCTCACTCAAAAAACAGGGCTGGTAATATAATGACTGGTTCGGGATATACAAAGAAAAAAGAATTAATTTGTCAACGATCTTTCACGGCAGCAATAAAACCTGCGAGCCATATTAAGATTTTTCTCGAAACCAGCCTTTGTGAAAATACCAGTACACGGTCAATCATGGTGGGAAATACCCTTACTCTGTTTTTATTTAGCCCCTTGATTGCTGCTTTGACGACCACGCCGGTTTCCGAAATCGGCAACCGGAGGTTTTTCCTGTTATGGCCTGCACGTTCAAAAAAGCCGGTATTGATAAAACCGGGACAGACCGCAACAACCTTAATACCCTTGCCTTTCAGTTCCCCATAAAGCGCTTCACTGAGCGTTACAACAAATGCCTTTGTTGCCGAATAGAGCCCAAGGCCAGGAACACCCTGAAGAGCACCAAGAGAGGCTACATTGATAATGCTCCCCCCTCTCCTTGCAATCATGTCCGGCAAGAGGAGGCGGGTAAGACGGGCCATTGCAAGCATATTGACCATCATGACCTCCTCAAGCTTTTCAAGCGGAATATCATCGAAATCACCTGCACGGGAGAGTCCCGCACAATTGACAAGCATATCAATACCTGCACGCTGCCTTCGGCAGAACTCATAAATCCGGGCAGGGCTTTGAGCATCTCCCAGATCCTCGACACACACCTTCACCTCAACCCCTTTCTGCCGCCTAAACTCTTCAGCAAGAGTCTGCATGCGGTCACCCGAGCGGGCAACAAGCACAAGGTTATGGCCTCTGCGGGCAAATTCACGGGCAAAGGCTTCCCCAATCCCCATAGAGGCCCCTGTTATCAGGGTAAACATGAAGGATCAAGCCATTTACCTCGCTCTCTGATAAGATTGATGAGCCGGTCTACTGCAAACTGTTCTGAAATATTTTCCTCGACGCACTCCCTTCCAACATAGAGACTGATGCGGTTTTTTCCGGCACCCACATAACCAAAATCAGCATCGGCCATCTCACCGGGACCATTAACGATGCAACCCATAATGCCAATCTTCAGTCCTTTCAAATGAACCGTTCTCTGTTTGATGGCTGCAGCGGCCTTCTCCAAGTCAAAATAGGTTCTGCCACAGCCGGGACAGGAGATAAATTCCGTTTTTGACATTCTTACCCTTGCACCCTGAAGAATATTGAACGCCAGATTC
The DNA here is from genome assembly GCA_903840935.1 of uncultured Chlorobiaceae bacterium. Classification (GTDB taxonomy): domain Bacteria; phylum Bacteroidota; class Chlorobiia; order Chlorobiales; family Chlorobiaceae; genus Chlorobium. The sequence goes on along the minus strand of CAIMHT010000079.1, from coordinate 13,771 downwards.
AGTTCATCCTCCAAAGGGAGGGTGGTATGAACGGCAAGCATGTCGCCAATACCGTCGCAAAAAAGTGTTCCTGCCTGCACTGAACTTTCGATCAACGTTTCCAGCCTGTCTGAAGCCTTGTTTTTAAAACGGACAACAAAAGGGTAATCGAGAAAGTTGGTGTTGAAGAGCTGGACGAGCCTGCGATAGACAAAAACAGGCTCTTTTGAAATGACTGAAAAAAAGAGTTGCTGCACACCCAGATTGCGACTCTTTTTCGCAAAATGGGCCAGTACCTCTGCAGGAACTGTGTTTCCTGCACTGTTATGGATAAAGCATAACTCCACAACGGCACGGCGATCACCACCAAGAAGCTGTAAAAACTCATCTCCAAGCCGCTCACCTTCAACAATATCAAATCTTGCTTTTGAAACCTTGTCAAGCAATCGGGCAAAGAGCTCTGCATCTCCTGTAGAGGCAACAACAAAGCGAGCCGCATCACCAAGTTTGTCAAGAAGGGCATCAAGCGCATCAAGCTCTTCGGCACTGTTGACACGAACAGAAACAAACTCCGAACGGATGGAGTCCTGGGGCTTTTCTGGAGCAAGCCTCTGCACAACCTCCTCAAAAACTGCATGACTCTCCGAAAGTTGAGCATGTACTTCAGTCTCAACTCTCGGTATATTGTCCCCACCAACCACCATCCCTGCAAGGAGAATACTGGAGGCGGTTCTGCGCTGGTAACAAAATGGATTGAAGGGCGGCAGTTCCTGAGATGAAAGCGCAGTGTCCTGTGACTTCCTGTTGCGACTTTCAATCAGATGTTTCAGCGGAAGAGCTCCTTTATCACCTTTGACAAGATGAAATTCGTTATACTTTTTGACAAGCGCAAAACCGACAGCTACCTCATGAACGGGATCCTCAGTCAGAGAAACCCTGATCGTATCACCAAGACCATCTTCCAAAAGCGCACCGATACCCATAGCCGATTTAACACGCCCCTCATCGCCATCTCCAGCCTCGGTTACACCAAGATGAAGCGGATAAGCATACCGAAGCTCCGCATCAGCCTTTTGGGCAAGCAGCCGATATGCCTGGATCATCACCCGGACATTGGAAGACTTCATTGAAAAAAGAGTCTCGTAATATCCCAAATCCTCACTCATTCTGGCAAACTCAAGCGCAGCCTCAACCATACCTTCCGGCGAATTTCCGTAGCGACTGACAACGCGGTCAGACAAAGAGCCGTGGTTCGTCCCAATTCTCATGGAAACCCCATATTGGCGTGCTTTCTCAACCAAAGGAGCAAATTCGAGCCGAACACGCTCAATCTCTTTCAGATAATCATCTTCTGAATACTCATTGTTGGTAAACTTCTGGCTGGTGGCATAATTGCCCGGATTGATGCGGATGTTTTCAACAAATTCAACAGCCTTGAGGGCTGCACGGGCAGAAAAATGGATATCAGCAACAAGCGGAATATCAATTCGATCCCGACGGAGCTGCTCTCTGATATGGCGAAGATTTTCAGCATCTTTCTCGGTCGGTACCGTAAGCCGAATGATTTCACAACCGGCATCATAAAGCCGCCTGCACTGTCCAACAGTTGCCTCAGTATCCATCGTATGCGTATTGGTCATGGATTCCACCCTTATCGGCTGATATCCTCCCAATGCAATGTTTCCAAAAACTACTTCACGGGTTAATCGACGACGGTACTGGTACATTGAACTCATTGAGCTGTTACAAAAATAATTATTTGTCTCTGATGATAAAAAGCGTTTCTCCAGGCTTTCGGAAATTGTATCTCTCCCTTGCAGCCTTTTCTATACTATCCGGCTCAAGAGCATACCTGATGCGCAGTTCGTTCTCAATAATCCTCTTCTGCTCGACCTTCTGCCGTTCAAGGAGCATATCATGCTCAGCTTCCATGCGGAACCGTTTTACGATACCGTAATCGTCAAAAAGCATCGAAAAAACAAACAAGGCAAGTGCAACCCTGAAAAAAAAATTTTTTGGATTGGAATGGATATACTCCCAGATTTTTTTGATAATCTTTGTCACGCATCAAAACCCTTTTATTTTCCTAATGCTGCCGAAGTCACAAGGAAGAGCAATACAAAGAGAACCCTTGTTGACAAGGGCTCCCTGTAAAGGTATTCTTTATACCCGGAATGCCTTTCTTCCGGGGTAGCGAGCCTGATCGCCAAGCTCCTCTTCAATACGAAGCAGTTCGTTGTACTTCGCCATACGGTCAGAACGCGACAGACTGCCAGTCTTGATCTGACCTGCATTTGTTGCTACCGCAATCTGGGCAATCGTGCTGTCCTCGGTTTCGCCGCTACGGTGACTGATAACCGAAGTATAACCATTTACTTTAGCAAGATCGATCGCCTGGAGAGTTTCAGTCAAGGTTCCAATCTGATTAACCTTGATCAAAATAGAGTTGGCCACTGCCCGCTCAATGCCATCAGCAAGTCTTTTGCTATTGGTGACAAAAAGGTCATCGCCTACAAGCTGTACCCTTGAACCGATCTTGTCCGTCAACAGCTTCCAGCCATCCCAGTCATCTTCAGCCATACCATCCTCAATTGAAATAATAGGGTAATCACTGGCCCATTTTTCCCAGTATTCAGCCATTTCAAGAGAGGTCAGTTCCCGTTTCGAAGATTTCTTGAACACATAGCGCTTCTTTGCAGAGTCATAGAACTCCGAACTTGCCGGATCAAGAGCAATCATGACCTGCGCATCACCGAGACCACCCTTGTCTGTTGGAGAGCCAATCCTGTATCCAGCTTTGCCAACGGCTTCAATCACCAGCTCAATCGCCTCTTCGTTCGAACTCAGATTCGGAGCAAAACCACCCTCATCACCAACAGAGGTACTCAATCCCTTGCTTTTCAGAAGCGCCTTGAGCGCATGAAAAATTTCGGCCCCACAGCGAAGGGCATCGGAGAAGGAGTTAAATCCGGCAGGCATGATCATGAATTCCTGGAAATCAACGGTGTTATCCGCATGGGCTCCACCATTGAGCACATTCATCATCGGCACGGGAAGCGTGTTGGCCATCGTACCACCAATATAGCGGTAAAGTGGAAGGCCAGAATACTCTGCCCCAGCCTTTGCGCAAGCCATTGAGACACCAAGAAGGGCATTTGCTCCGAGCTTCGACTTGTTCGGTGTTCCATCCAGGGCAAGTAACGCCTGGTCGATCTCCTCCTGTTCGGTAACAATCATACCTGTAAGGGCATCATTTATGATCGTATTAACATGTTCAACTGCCTTGAGTACCCCTTTGCCGAGATAGACTGCCGGATCACCATCCCTGAGCTCCACAGCTTCATGAACACCAGTAGAGGCCCCGCTCGGTACGGCCGCACGCCCGAATGAACTTTCAGTGTAGACATCAACTTCGACAGTAGGGTTGCCCCTTGAATCAAGAATCTGACGAGCGAGAATTTTACTGATAACTGGCATAGAATAATATATTTATGGTTGTTACATACTTTCCGTGCATAAAGAAGCTGAAGAAACACTCTTCTTTTGAGGATACTTGGAAATATATCTTTTTTTCATAACCATTTCATTGTTCCCGCAACTGCAAAGAAGACTTTTTTTTGTTTATTATTATTACTGTGGTGGTTTTGCACCAACCAGCAATGCTGCCTGCTATTTCGTCATCAGTCAAAACAGGAGTTCTGCCATGCAAGCCGTACAACCGGATCAATTGCGAAACATTGTCATTACAGGCCATGCCGGAAGCGGCAAGACCATCCTCGCTGAATCACTTTCCCTGACTATGGGCGTCATAAACCGACTCGGCACCATTGACGAGGGGAACACTCTCTCCGACTACTCTCTCGATGAGATTCAAAGAAAACACAGCCTGAATACCAGTCTTGTTAATGGATTCTGGAATGACTGTAAAATCAATATAATAGACACGCCTGGCCTGCTCGACTTTCACGGAGATGTCAAGTCGGCAATGCGGGTCGCCGATACCGTCCTCATTACCGTCAATACAGCTTCAGGTGTTGAAGTAGGAACTGATACCATCTGGGAGTATACCAAAGAGTACTACAAGCCCACCCTCTTTATTCTGACCAAGCTCGATGCCGACCGGACCAACTTTAACGCCACCATTCAGGCTCTCCAGGACCATTTTGGCCATCTTGTCACACCGATTCAGTTCCCTGCCGACGAGGGCCTTGGGCACCACACCCTGATTGATGTTCTCTTGATGAAGCAGCTTGAATTCAATCCCGACAAAACCGGAGGAATGACCATCTCCGATATTCCCGATCATCATCTGAAGCGCGCCGAGGAACTCCATCAGCAACTGGTCGAAGCAGTTGCCGAGACCGACGAGGCACTCATGACCCGCTTTTTCGAAGAGGGGACACTTACTGAGGAGGAGTTGAGAACAGGAATCAAATCGGCACTGGTTACCAGAACTTTTTTCCCCGTTTTCTGCACCTCACCATTGCACATGATCGGAACAGAGCGACTGCTGAACGTCATCGTCAACCTCTGTCCCTCGCCGATTGAACGTGGCCCGGAACATGCAATCTGCACACTCGATGAAACCAAAAGCCTGATTCAACCCAACCCTGATGGAGCGACCATTGCCTTTATTTTTAAAACAATGTCAGAGCCCCGCGTTGGTGAAATCTCCTACCTCAGAGTCTATTCAGGCCACATCGAAACAGGCCATGAGCTGATTGATGTCCAGACTGGACAACTTGAAAAACTCGGCCAGGTCTACACCATCATCGGCCAGAAAAAAAACCCCGTAGACAAACTGCTTGCCGGCGATATCGGCATGGTTGTCAAGCTGAAAGATGCACATACCAACGACACCCTGGCCGACAAGGGAACCAGTTGCCGAATCAGCCCGATCATTTTCCCATTGCCTATGCTTGCAACCGCGATCATGCCCGTCACCCAGGGTGATGAGGAAAAAATCTCGGCAGGTCTGCATCACTTGCATGAAGAAGATCCCAGCTTTACCATTGAGCACGATATTGAGTTCAACCAGACCATCCTGAAAACCCTTGGAGAAACGCATCTTGACACCATCATTAACCGCCTTCAGACAAAGTTCAATGTCAAAGTCGATATAGCACCCATCAAGATTCCTTATCGGGAAACCATACGTATAGCATCATCCGCCCAGGGCAAATACAAAAAACAGTCGGGTGGAAAAGGGCAGTATGGAGATGTATGGGTAAAACTTGAGCCACTTGCAAGAGATACCGGATTTGAATTTGCCAGTGAAGTTGTTGGAGGTGTTGTACCGACAAGATATCTCCCTGCTGTTGAAAAAGGGCTAAGAGAAGCTATTACCAACGGTATTCTTGCGGGTTATCCAGTTGTTGATCTCAAAGCAATTGCCTACGACGGCTCATTTCACCCTGTCGACAGCTCTGAATTCGCCTTTAAAATTGCCGCAAGCATGGCATTTAAAAACGCTTTCGACCATGCAAAACCCTTTCTGCTTGAACCGGTTTTTGCCTTGAATGTCTATGCGCCAGAACAGTATACCGGTGAAATCGTTGGAGATATTTCAAGTAAACGGGGTAAAATTCTTGGAATGGATTCCGATGTCAGGATGCAGATTATCCATGCGCTCATTCCACAGGCCTCGCTGACAACATTCCATCACGCACTGACACGTCTGACCCAGAGCCGGGCTCGATACTCATACAGTTTCAGCCATTACGAGGAGGCTCCACCCGATATTGCCCAGCAGATCATTGCTGCAAAAAAATCATAAAACACCGTAAAGAATAAAAAGCCCCGTGACATCCGGGGCTTTTTATTGTATGACCAGTAGGTCGTGGTAACAACGACCACGTGGGCATCCACAAGGGTTGCCCCTACAGGAGACCGAAAACCGACTTTATTTTAAGCCACCATACCATCCAGACTGCCTCACGAATATTCTGATGGGTCATTTTCGACTTGCCAACCGTCCGGTCGACAAAAACAATGGGAATTTCCTTGATGATAAACCCTTGTTTCCACACTCTGAAATTCATCTCTATCTGAAATGAATATCCCTGCGAGTTTATTCTTTCAAGATTGAGTGCGCGCAATACCTCTACATTGAAACATTTAAAGCCGCTTGTCGGATCGGCCACAGGCATGCCGGTAACGAGACGCGTATAAATGCTCGCCATTTTGGAAAGAATCAGTCTGCCAAGTGGCCAGTTAACAACATTAACCGTATTGTTCATGTAGCGCGACCCGATAACCAGATCAGCGTCACTCATGACATCGAAAAAACGCGCGACTATTGCAGGATCATGCGAAAAATCTGCATCCATCTCAATAATATAGCGGTAACCCTTTTGCAGTGCAAACAGAAAGCCTGTAATGTATGCAGTACCAAGCCCCAGCTTTCGCTCCCGCGTCATCAGATGAATCCCTCTCATCGTCAGTTGCATTGAACGAACAATCCCTGAAGTTCCGTCAGGAGAGTTATCATCAATAACAAGAATATCAACCGTAAGTGGATAAAGTTCTCTGAGATCAGCGATCAGCTTGCCAATATTGTCTGCCTCATTGAAAGTTGGTATGATGACAAGCGTATGGCTTTCGGCTTCATCACCGAGTGGCAGGGATGGATTGTGCGGTGCAACGTTATTTTGTAACGACATAAGCGTTCAAGATCTTCAAAAAAAAAGCATTGCTTCCGGAGAGGCAATGCTTTTATAAAACAATTCACAAAACCAGGACGCTCTTAGCGCACTTCGCGATGAAAACGGTGCAAAAACCTCAGATCAAAATCAAGTCTTTCGGGTGGAGTAAAAGTAAAATCAAGCACTTCACCATCAGGAAGTACTTCGATAAGTGCTCCAGCAGGACATTCATCTGAAGAAAAACAGGCTGAACAGGAAATACAGGCATCCTGATCAATATAAGCCCTGAAACCACCCTCCTGAACGTCACCATAAAATTTGTACCCAATTGCCTTGACTTTCGGCGGACACTTGTCAAGACAGAGTCCACAACCGACACAAAGGTTTTCAATAATAAAGTAGTGTGATTTCGCTCTCGGTGCCGCTTTTTTCAAAACAGGCTGAGCTGCAGCCTCTGCCGGTGCCGCTTTTGCGACCGGTGCCGCTGGTTTCGCTCCTGCTGCTGATTTCGCTCCTGCCGCCGGTTTCGCTCCTGCCGCCGGTTTCGCTCCTGCCGCCGGTTTCGCTCCTGCCGCCGGTTTCGCACCTGCTGCCGGTTTCGCACCTGCTGCCGGCTTTGCTTCTGGTGCGGGCTTCGCCCCTGCGGCTGGCTTTGGAGCCGGTGCTGGTTTTGCGGCTTCTTTCTTTACAGGAAAAGCTGATTCCTGCGGCAAACCGCTTCTTCCGAGATTGACATTGAGCGGTTCCATCCTAAGCTTGCCATTCTGCTTCCGGGGAAACCCCTCTGATTTTGCAACTGCCTGCTTTGCTGCCGGAGCAGAGGCTTTTGGTACGGCAGGCTGACCCTTTGCTGCAGGTGCTGACGATATATCCGGCTTTTGTACAGGATCGGCCATAAAAACCCTCCTCTTTAATTACATGATAAACTTTACAAGAAAAAAATCATTGTCGAAAAGACGTTGCCGCCCTTTCGACAATGATGAGAAATCAAGCAATCAGCTTCATCAGATAGTCTACAACCTGTGTCAGCATAACCTGCCCTGAAACGGCTGCATCAGCAACCTGTGGCGGCAAGGGAGAATCCGTTTGATAGAACCCGTTGCCGATAAAAAGGAAGACCAGCATGAACACACCGCCAAAGTAAAGGAACGTACCGGCCATCTTCGAGTCCGATATGGTCAGCACCGGGAAGCGGAAGGCAACATCGCGATTCAGGAATTTCTTCCCAAGCCAGCGAACTGTTCTTGTCTGGATATCGGCACCTTCAAGACGTGAACCGCGATCTTCAAACCATACAGCAAAACTGATAAACCATACAAGGTGCCCAATCATCAGAATCGTTGAAAGATGCGAACTCGAGAAAATATTCACGGTCTCTGTCCAGAAATAGTAGAAGATTCCGGACGTATAGTGATGATGAAGTCCGGCAACAGAATCCCAGGCTTTCGCATCGGCAGCCGGAACACCATACATCATCGAAGCAATCCATGCACCATCGATATACCATGCAACAGCAGAAAGTCCTTTGATTCCCCAAAGCATGGCAAACCAGAGCTGATCCTGAATCGAAACACCGCAGGTACCACCGTAAACAGGCCCGAGGCACGGGAATGAGTACGAGTTTTTCTTGAGTCCAAGATCATCCCAAAGCGGTGAAGTATGTGAAAAGAATGCAATACGCACCAACGCGATCAAGGAGAAGAGCGAACCCGCAACAATAACATGAACCATAACCCAGTCATTGATACTCGGGTCGCGGAACATCCACTGGAAAATCGGAAGCGGTTTCAGCCAGTAGAACGACATCAGAATGTTCGTGCCAAAAAGATTCAGTTCACAGATGGTATTCCACACAATTACAGCATAAACTGAAAGCATGGTTGCAAAGCAGAGCGCCATGACAGAACCCAGAATCTTGACCTGGACTTCCTGATCACGTCCTTTGGTAATAAAGACTGACTTGATCTGGCTGTAAAGGCCGTTGAGCTGGATTTTGAGGAGGTACTGGCCACCATGGTAAACTCCGGCAAAAACATAGAGGACGCCGCAGATGATGTGGTTGAAGGTAATAAGGTTAATGACCGTCCTTGCCATACCAAATGTAGCTCCGTTCTTCGGCATAATGGCAAAAGCCTCAAAGTCGGCAAACTCTTTTGAACCGGAGAGAATCCTGCCACCCTCCTGCACAAAGTTATAGCTTACGCGGTTGAACGGCTCACCATAAAGATAAAAAACCAGATTGTCGAGTTCCTTGTAATAGGCGGCAAACGACGGCTGCTGGAATGCAACGAAAGCAATACAGCCAAGTGCGATGTTAATGTAGCCGATTGCAGTCAGGTGTACAGAAAATGCCGCTTTCATGTCATCGTTCAGATGAGTGGCTGCATTCGGAGGGTTGTTCCACCAGTAAATACCCATGGAAAAGAAAATAACAGCAAAGACAAACGACATGAATGTCTCGGCGTTGATCTTCTGGAAATCGGGATACGGCTCAAAACCGAGTACAAACCACATCAGGAGACCCCAGCCAAGAAAAAGCAGCGACATATAGACTGCGTGTGGTCCAAGTGCCTCACGGTAGCTTTTTGCGCTCATTCCGCTGAAAACAACATCACCAAACTTGCCGAGGAACCTGAAGTCACGGAAATTACCGGTACGACCAGTAAACGGATTGGTGAGATTGTGTGTCCAGTGACGCCATCCGCCAAACATAAGAACTGAACCTGAAACAAAATGAAAGAGGGCCCAGCCGAGAAGCTTCGATGCCGCAAACGCGAGATCATCTGTTTTCGTACTGTAGGTATCAATACCGAGAGAGACCATTCTTGGCTTGATGGTCAAATAAAACCAGTTGTCATGAAAACCGGGCGCACCCCACGGAAAGACCTGAATTCCGGAGATATAGTAGATCGCCATAAGAAAGCCCAGCACACCAAGCAACGCAAGGTGAGCACCGACGACCTGCTCATCATCAATCTTGTCGGTATCAAAAATCTGGAACCACTTCGTTGAGCGAGTCTCTGTTCGCTGGAAAAGAAACCGTCTCATTTTGGAAGCATCCTGCTCCTTGATAACAGACGGAGCACCCGAGGCACCGTTTCCCTTGGGGGAAGGAGCATTCCCCTTGGGTGGTGGGACAGTGCCCTTTGGCTTTACTCCTGCCGGATTCACTTGTTCAGCCATCGTATTCTCTCCTTTTTTTTGGACATAATTCAGGTTGAAGAAACCAAAAAGAAAACTGTTGCGCTATAACTTGCTATAAAATAAACCAGTAAAACCCGTCCGAGCAAAAAACGCACATGGAACTGTAAGCTTTTTCGAAGATCAAAACGCAACAAAAGATGACCCTCAAGGCTAAAATCTATAAAAAAAACAAATAAAAAATCAGTTTAAGTCAGATATTTTCCGAACAAACCACTCCACACAACAGTGAATAAAATAAGAAAAAATATTTAATAATAAATTATTTTACATCCGCATTGGTTCGCTATTGTTCTATTCTACTGTATGAAAGCGCTTGTTGTAACCATTGATTGATGCCTTCATCCAACAAGTTGCAACAACCGGGAACCCTTCAATCTTGAACACGTTAAACTGCATGATGATCACCTTCAGTAAACTCTCCGGAGCAGGCAATGACTTTATTGTTATCGACAACAGGAGCCGTTCCATCAACATCTCCCCGTTGCAGATCCAAAAGCTCTGCACCAGAAGAACAGGGATCGGGGCGGATGGGCTTATTTTCATCGAACCCTCTGCAGAATATTCGTTCAGCATGAAATACCATAATGCCGATGGTTTCTTTGGGTCAATGTGCGGTAACGGAGGCCGGTGTGCTGTCTATTTCGCATCCACCATCGGAATTCCTGCGGCTTCCGGCAACGCTTATACCTTTGAAGCCAACGGCAACCGCTATGACGCCTGGGTTACAGGGCCTGAAAGTGTCAAGCTGAAAATGCTTCCTCCGGAAGGATTCAGAGAGAACCTGGAAATCGAAGGAGAGTGTTGTTACGCGGTCAATACCGGCTCTCCCCATGCCATTATTTATACATCCAATCTTGACGCCATCAATGTGAACGAGGCCGGGAAGAGCATCCGCCACAGAACCGACATCTTTCCGGGAGGCACCAATGTCAACTTTATCGAAATCACCTCCCCGCACTCCCTTACTCTCCGTACCTTTGAGAGGGGTGTCGAAGAGGAGACCCTTGCCTGCGGGACAGGCGCAGTGGCCTCTGCCATAATGAGTTATCGTCTCGGAAAAATCAGCTCAACTATCGTTCAGGTTACCGTAAAAAGCGGGGACATCCTTGAAGTGCAGTTCAGTGAAGATATGCAGGATCTCTTTCTTGCCGGACCGGCAAAAATCATCTACGAGGGCAGCTTTACCATTGACTGAACAAAGCAAAGGCGCTTTTTTATTTGCCGGATGCATCCCGTAAAAAGCCGTCAATGTATCTCTGCGCCTTTCATGCAAACGATAAAAGGAAATGTGCCATGAGTCCAACAAAAGAGAGCGATCCACACTCAAAAGAGAACCCATTCAAAACAGCACAACGCCAACTGGATGAAGCCGCTGCTCTCATGGAACTTGACCATGCAGCTCATGAGCTTCTCCGCTGGCCGTTACGTGAGCTCCATGTCACCCTGCCAGTCAAAATGGATAACGGCACCACACAAATCTTTCACGGCTTCCGGGTACAGCATAACGATGCCCGCGGCCCTAACAAGGGTGGAATCCGTTTTCACCCTGATGAAACAATCGATACGGTAAGAGCACTGGCCGCATGGATGACCTGGAAAACCGCTCTCATGGATATTCCTCTGGGCGGCGGCAAAGGAGGAATCATCTGCAATCCGAAAAACATGTCGGCCGGTGAACTGGAACGGCTCTCACGCGCCTATATCCGACAGCTTGGAAGTTTCCTCGGCCCCAAAAAAGATATTCCGGCCCCTGACATGTACACCTCTCCCCAGGTCATGGCATGGATGCTCGATGAATATTCCATAATGCAGGGACAGAACGAATTTGGCGTCATCACCGGAAAACCTCTTGCGCTTGGCGGTTCTGCAGGAAGAGGTGACGCCACGGCACGAGGAGGAATCATCTGTGTGCGGGAGGCTGCTGCAGCCCTTGGCCTCAACAGTAAAGGATCAATCGCTGCAATTCAGGGATATGGCAACGCCGGTTCATTTGCCCACAAGCTTGGAGCTGAGCTGCTCGGCATGAAAGTTGTCGCCGTTTCGGACTCAAAGGGCGGCATCTACAACCCCAATGGGTTTGCCTATGAACATGCCGTGGCCCATAAAAAACAGACCGGCTCTGTCACCGGTTTTCCGGAAGCAGAGGATATCTCCAATGATGCACTGCTTGAACTTGACGTCGACGTGCTTTTTCCCTCTGCCCTTGAGGAGGTTATCACTGAACGTAACGCACAGAAAATCAAGGCCAAAATTATCGCTGAACTGGCCAACGGAGCAACCACCCCTGAGGCAGACGCCATACTGTATAGCAATGGGATCACCCTCATCCCAGACCTGCTCTGCAACGCCGGAGGGGTAACGGTTTCATACTTTGAGATGGTGCAGAACGCCAGTGGATACTACTGGGCAGAGGAAGAGGTGCACCGGCGGCTTGAAAAAAAGATGAAAACCGCTTTTTATAGTATGCAGCAAACCGCCCAAACTCGCAATATGCATAACCGTATGGCAGCATACATTGTGGCAGTTGGACGGGTCACTGAAGCCATGAAGCTAAGGGGGTGGTATTAAGGTGAGATCTTCTGCAAAAAAGAATAACTTTGTCATCGACCCTTGCCGATAACTCCTGTTCAGACTCTGAACCAAGCAATAGTTCATCTGAACCGATTTAATATACGCAATACCCGTCAACTCCCCGTAATTTTGCAGCAAGCGCAGGAGCGAAAAGCATAAAGAGCACTCCGAAGAGCATCAGCCCGCCCTCGGCTATGTTGTAATCCGAGAGAATGCGCTCCGGTGAATAGCCAAAAAAGTAGCCGAGCGTGAACTCGAAGATGAGGGTAAGCACCACCCAGAGAGCGCCAACCTGAAGCTGCTGACGGAACGAAACAGAACCGATCCATCGAATAGAGAGACATGCGACAATAAAAATAATGACTGACCCGATAAACACCCCTATCTGATGCGACAGCTTTTCGCCAATCTGAGGCACAAGAAAAAGTCGGCGGAGAGTGCCGTGAACGGATTCAGCGAATGCAATCAGAAACCAGACCGATACAGCTTTTTTCCAGTTCATGGAGATATCCTCCTGCGTTACCATGATTTGTTATCTGCTGGGCAAAAATTTTTTCCACTGGTTTTTAATTTACAACTTTTTTGCTTTTTGGGAAAAAGCTGAAAAAGTCTCACACGTTCACTGAAAAACCGCTCCTTTTTTGTGATGCCGCGTTATTCTGAGATGCCGCACTCTCTATGCGGTAATCTTCGGTAACTGTCTCCTGACAGCGGAAATGGAGCGGTTTATGATACGGTACCGGGCAACACCGAAAATACCGGTGACCACACCGACCGGTATGCATGCAACTCCGACAGCCTGAAACCAACCCTCCTGGGAGAAGTGCATCATGGATACTCCTGCAATAACCAATGAAGCTCCTGAACGCAGGTAGGCAAGCAGAGTTCTCTCATTTGCAAGAATTGTCCGGTCAATTGCCAGTTCATCCCGAAGAATCAACTCACAACTATCAAATTTCGAATAGGGTGATGGTGCCATGCTGGTTTATCTCTCATCTGTTAATAAAATCTGCCAATGAACTTTTAACAAGCCCTCTCGCTTTGTTATTTTCATCAGGGCAACCGTTTGCTCATGCGAAGCAATTATTTATACCTTATTAATTTAAAACGGAAAATCAGCAATGAAAAAGTGGATATGTGTACCGTGCGGCTATGTTTATGATCCAGAAGTCGGCGATCCTGACGGCGGTGTGGCGCCGGGAACCCCCTTCGAAGAGATTCCCGATGACTGGGTCTGCCCTGTCTGCGGTGTTGACAAGACGCTGTTTGAGCTGGAGTAAGCGACCGTTATGGTTGGTTAATACCCTTCTGCAAAAAGCCGGATGACGCAGTGCGGTGCGCTCATGATCACCATCCGATCAGGGCGCACCTTT
>CAIMHT010000078.1 GCA_903840935.1 uncultured Chlorobiaceae bacterium | reverse complement strand
TGCGGGGTGCCTTTTTTGCCGTAGAGGATGTAGTTGACGTCGATGCCGACGGCTTCGAGTTTTTCGCGGAGGATGTTGCCGATGCGGTTTTTACCAGTGACGTAGGCGGTGATGTAGGAGGCGTCTTTGGCTCCGATTGCCTGGCAGAGGGCTACTTGGGTTTTGAATTTCTTTTTGATCTCTGCTCTGAGGCGTTTGGCTTCGTCGGTGTACGCTCCTGATATAGGCATTTGTTTTTATTTTTTTATATATTTATGCTTATAAATAAAGCAAAATATATCTAATATGGAAGATATAAACAACTATAGAAAGATAAGGAATAGAGAATGAGAGGTGGTGTGGTGTTTGTGCTGGGGAGGAATGTAGCGGGTGGTGGTTTTCTATTTTCCCATTTTCCCGTATAAAAAAGGGTGTGTGATGCCTGCGGCGAAGATTACGGGGGAGATTACCGGGTGCATCAGTGAGGCGCTTGGTGCGGGTCATTATCGGGAGGTGGCGTGCAAGCTTGCGGGTATTGACCGGCGGACGTTGTTGAATTGGTTGAAGCGAGGTGAGCGGGAGCGGTCGGGGGTGTATCGGGATCTGTACCTGGCGGTTGAGCAGGCGGAGGCTAAGGCTGAGGTGTTTCACCTGAAGAATATCGAGACGGCGTCATCGAAAAGCTGGTTTGCGTCGGCGTGGTTTCTGGAGCGGAAGCATCCTGAGCGGTGGGGTAAGCGTGAGGCTCCGTCGGCCGATGACGGGGCACGGGATGAGGTTGTGGTTATTGGGTAGCGATTGCTGCTGTATGGTTCAGGGTTGTTACTAAAATGAACAACAACTCAGGAATAGTTTTCAGTATAGTTTAACGTTTGAGTTCAGGTCGCGGCCCGTCAGGGCCGTCGTGCCTGCAACGAATGGTTATGGCTCATCGGAACTCCTGATTGAACTTGTCAATGAACTGCTTCGCCATTTCAAGATTCCCGGCAATGATGGCTACCAAATTGGCCGAGCTTAGGGCAATGGCGCTACAGGACTTTACAATTTCCCGAAGTGTTTCCGGCTGAAAGTTAACACCGATATCTGTCTCGGTGTTGTGATAATGCGCCTGCTCCGACCCGCCATGCGTATAGCTGTTCATGATGTTCCAGACTCTGTCATGGACTCTTGAGAGTTGCCCTGCGTTATAACCAGGAAGTTTCTCCAAAGCACCAATCATTTCTCGTATCCTAGGGGCGTTGCCGCCACCAAGAAAGAACTCAATTTGGGTGTCGGTGGCACAATGGAAGAACCAAGAGCCGCGAATCATCGTTTCGTACTGTGGCCGAACTAGCGCAGCAGCAGAGCCATACCGCTGGTTTGATATGAGGATTAGGACAGAATCAAAATGCTGCATAGATACATACAAGAGACCTGCCACTGTCCGATTCCGAACTCCACTACCCAACGGAATTCCCCCGAGGGCATTTGTTAAATGCTCGTTGAGCCTCAATGCATTCTCAAATTCTGGTGCGACACTCATAGTGAGACATAACAATAATTAGATGAATCCGCATGGGCTGCGGATTTTTAAATTATACCCTACAAAAGAAACTACATGCGGCTATTGTGGGGTGCGCATGCCAATAATGTATGCAGGTATTTTGAGTATTCCACTGTTGACTGCGTGTTTTCTTGATTTTGTGTGAACGATGTGGACTTGATGGGCGACGGCGGAGCTTAGGACGTCAGGGGTAGCGCGGGGTGCGCGGGGCTGGCCCGGCTTTGCCGAGGAGAATGGTTTGGGCACGGGTGGTTCCGTGCCCTTTTTGGGTAGTGGGGGTTATTTGGGGATGAGGCCGTGGGCGAAGAAGCTATAGTGTTGATTGTTGCCTATGATGAGGTGATCGAGGAGGTTGATATCGAGGATATTGCCGGCTTGGATGAGTTTGGTGGTTACTTCTTTGTCGGCGCGGCTGGGTTCGGGGTTGCCTGACGGGTGGTTGTGGACGACCATGATGGCGTTTGCGTTGGCGAGGAGGGCGCCTTTGTAGACTTCGCGGGAGTGGACGAGTGAGGCGTTGAGGGTGCCTTTGCTGACGAGTTCCATGCCGATGACGTCGTTTTTGGTGTTGAGGTAGAAGACGTGGAGTTCTTCGCTGGCGCGTTCCTGGAGGCCGATGGTGTGGCAGAGGTCTACGACCATTTCGGCTCCGGTGATGTTTTTGGTGTAGATGATTTGGGATTCGCGGACGAGTCGGATGCCGTAGCGGGGTATGGTGACGGTGGCGGCTTCGGCGGTGAAAAGCGGCAGGGTGTGAGGATGATGTTTCATGGTTTCGGGTGCCTTGGTTGAGCGATATGGCTTTTGAGCCATTCCCTGGGGGGACAAGGGCTTCCCCGATGCCCAGGTAAACTTTTTGTGCAAGGGAGGAAGTGAGCTGCACAAGGTACCCCGCGGAAGCGAACGGCCCTTGGCAGCAAAAAGGCAAACTGGCATATCTTCAGCCCGTTCCACGGGGGATGGTTTTTGTCCGCGAAACGGTTGCCTTTGGGCAGCAGGGGCGGTAGTCCGGCCTTGCTGCTTTTTTTGCAAGCAAGGGGGTTGGGCCGAAACGAATACAGGGAGCCCGACCGCAAAACGTTGAGGCCCAACCTGCTTGCTT
>CAIMHT010000077.1 GCA_903840935.1 uncultured Chlorobiaceae bacterium | reverse complement strand
TTGCAGACTTCAAAAACCTTGCACTGCTCATCGAAGGCAATGCCTTTGCTGCGAAGCGTGCTCCCCAAATCGTGAACATGCAGTACACCGAACCCATGTTTTTTAACCGCTGATTCAAGGTCTGTCGACGCCTGGCCGAATGATTTTTCGGTTTCAACTATGTAATACATAAAACACTTAGATTTTTGTAGTTAACACATAACGGTTTGCGTTACTTGCGGGTGGGCGGGCGTAGATAAAACCTTGAGAGCAGGATTCTGTTCGGGTGTAGAAAAAGCCCGAAAATGGCGCAGAATCCCACCCGTCAAGTGCACGCTTTGTTAGCCCGCTTTTTTGGGGGACACAGTAGGAAGTGGACGTAAATATTTTCTTATACTATCAAGCATTTCCTGACCTGAACTCGTCAAAACTAACCCTTTACCTTTTGGCTCAATCAATCCACGTTTATTCATTGAATTCGTAATTGTCACTACCGTTGAAGGAGTAATATTTCTTGTTTCTCCAAGAACGTCTGGCTCTACTGTTCTTGTACGCTCGATGCTTTCCAAAATATCGGAAATTAAAGATAAATCATACCCAGGTATAAGTAACAGGTCATACGCCATTTGTAACTGATTAACACTACTCAATTTTTCGGCTAAATCTTGTGTTAGCGAAACCCTTTCTTTATCATTTTGAGTTGCATTAATATCAGCCGCGAGGCTTTGAGCGTCTTTTAGTATTCGTTTTACAGGTTCTGGGTCTTGATAGATACTCTTTCCGAATGCTTTTTCTGGGATTTCGGTCGGCGCATACAAATGACGGGGTTTAAAGGCAACCAAATAAGCAAAAAAGGCTCCCATAGAAAAGATAAATAAAATCATTGAAACCAATAATACCCACGCGCGAGTGTTATCTTGTGTAAGAGTGTAAGCAATTACCAGAGGTCCATCGCCTGCCAGAAGAATTAAACCAAATACCACAAGCGGATTCTTAAGACTATTGGCTAATGAACTTGTATTAGATGGTTTTGAAGTTTGCTCTGACTCGTCCATGATTCCTTCTTTCTTGTGAATACCCTGTACAATTGGCGGAGCGGCCTAACATTGTTTAGACTGATCTGCCTAAATCGGAAAAGGCAGCAGTTCCTTTCTGCATAAGACAACATTTGAATTATTCAGAAAAGCCGTTTAACTTATTATTTATAAATAACATATAAAGATAACGCGTATTTATTTTACTGGTATAGGCAGGTCAGTCTATATCAGTAATAAACATATCAACAGGGCTTTTTACTCCATGACCACCTTTGTTCAAAACATGCGTATAAATCATCGTGGTGCTTACATCTTTATGCCCCATTAGTTCCTGAATGGTTCGAATATCATACCCGGCCTCAAGTAAATGAGTTGCAAAAGAGTGCCTGAACGTATGACAACCTGCATGCTTAACAATACCTGCCCGTTGAGTCGCGTCTTTTACTGCGCGCTGAATACTTGTTTCGTGTATATGATGCCGTCCTTCTTCGCGTGTTGTCATGTTCACCCACCGGTTTTCCTGCGGAAAAACCCACTGCCATCGCCATTCTGCAGGTGCGTTGGGATATTTACGGTCTAAAGCGCCGGGCAAGAGTACACGACCCCAACCCTCAGCAAGGTCTTTGTCGTGAATGCTCTTGACATTTTTCAGATGGTCGCCGAGAGGCTTTTTCAAAGATTCAGGCAACATCGTTATCCGGTCTTTTGCTCCCTTGCCATCACGAACCAAAATTTCATTACGGGAGAAATCAATATCCTGTACGCGCAATCGAAGACATTCCATCAGCCTCAATCCAGAGCCATACATGAGTGATGCCATTAACCACTTGTCACCAGTCATCTGAGCAAGAAGAGCTTTCACCTCTTCACGTGTTAACACAACAGGCAAATGAGTTGGTTTTCGGGCGCGGATGACATGTCCAAGATCGCCGACTTCTTTGCCGATCACGTTCCGGTATAAAAATAACAATGCGCTCAATGCCTGATTCTGCGTTGATGCACTGACTTTTTCGTTTACGGCAAGATGGGTTAAAAACGCATTGATCTCCAGTTCACCCATCTCCTTCGGATGTCTCATGTTGTGAAAATGAACATATCGCTTAACCCAGGAACAGTATGTCTCTTCTGTCCTGTTGCTGTAATGACGAACACGCAGAGCTTCCCGAAACAATTCCAGTAATTTCGGACCGTGTTGCACTGCCTGAGGATGTACTGACGGCAGTAAAACTGTTCGAGAATCAGCAACCATCTCTATTTTTCCATTGCCAGCCTTGTTCCAACATTAGCTTGTTGAAGTATAGTAAAATAATGTCAGGCCATCAAGAATTACGGCAATAAACATACCGTAACTACCCTATAAAACGCTCACTTTCGGCGTTAAGCCAGCATCAGCACAATAAGCAAATAATAATAAGGGAGTTGCCAGGTTTCCATGGAAGAAGAGGGCTACAATGTCTGTAATGAAAATATTGGCCCTTTGATATGATACGAATTACTTTTATGGTTGCAGGATGCAGCAATCATTTGCGGTGGGGAGGTAACCGCACAAGGGATGTACAAAGCAACTGGTGCACGGGAGTGCCGGTTGCTTTGTACATGCTTTGTGGATAAAGCGTTAACGGTTGTCAGGAGTGTCCGCCTACAACAATCCTCAGCATCTTCACATTTAATACAAAAAAACGAATAAGCTGCCATACCAGATTCTTCCGCCAGTAGAGGGTGCTTTTTGATGGTACCGGCGGATAAGCTTCGTCGTAATATGCCTTGACTTTATTGGTGCCCATAGTTGTTCAGGTTTGAGATTAGTAGCAAAGTAAACGTTATTCAGGAATTAACCACCAGAATGGATAGCCCTTTGCTTTATGGAAGAAAAGGTAGTGCAATATTACTTTCAGCCAATGTCCTGCAAGACCGGCCTCTCCAACGGAGTAGTTCATATCGCGTCCCCATTCAGGGTACTTTTCCCAGTCAGGCACGACCGGGAAGAGGGTCATTGATGCGCCAAGTCCGTCAAACGAACCAAACCCGGCCGATACAATACATGCCGCGCCCATTTTGCTCATTGATGCTTTATGGCGATGTTCGGTTGCTCCCTGAATCTTTTCGGCAATATTGAGCGCCACAATTTTTCCCATAACACCGGAAGGCATCCCTGTTCGAGGTGGCGTTGGAAAAATCTGCCGTCCATTCGGGCTTGACATGGGTTTTGAAATCGGATGCGGAGGGGCAAAGGCAATACCCGGAGCATAGATGTTTTTGAAGAGGGGGTTTTGATAAATTGATGGCCAATCATCAGCTTTCCAATCCTCAAATGCTTTTGCCGTGTAATTGGCATCAACCCTCATAAACTTGTTCGGTGCAAACATCTGGTCGGTAATCTCCACTCCGCTCTTATCAAAAGCGGTCAGTCCGACACCTGAAAATGAGGGAATAAGCATGGCAAAATCAAATTCCTCTACCAGATTTTCACCGGTCAGCGTTTCATAATAGGCTTTGCCGGGTTCAACTTTGTAGACACCTGCCCGCCGAATCCAGTTGATACCATATTCGGCCATAAGGGATTCAGTGAAAACCTTTGTCGGGGTAAAATAGCCTCCCCGGTTAATAAAAGCACCGGCCATACCAAAATCACCCAACTCATACTCATTCGACAACCAGGTAATTTGAGCCATGTCACTGAGGCCGCGCTTTTTAATTTCGTATGCCACATTCAGAATATACTCGAATGCTGCCCCTTGGCAGGTTGCCATGGCATGGCCAGTACCGATCAGGATATGCTGCTTATGACCAGCCTGCATCTTTTTGAATATTTCCTGAAGGTTTTCCCAGGCATGAGCGGCATGGCTGTAGGTACAAACCGAGAAGCTGTTTTTATCGGGACCGAGTCCCTCCGTTGCCTCGAAATTGAGCTTTGGCCCGGTTGCATTGACCAGGTAGTCATAGTCAACTTTTTCGGTCTCTCCTTTGCGTGATCCATCGGTATACTCAATCGTCACATACCCTTTCGGTATCTGTGCATCGCCTTCCGGATGGATTTCAAGCGCTTTTGCCTGTTTAAGGATAATGCCCCAGCGGTTATAAACTTTTTTCAGTTCAAAGCGGACGTCGTCAATAGTCATCTGACCAACACCGACCCAGATATTTGACGGAATCCACTGATAGTAGCTGTTTGGGGTAACAACGACGACTTCATGATGTTTGCCAAGTTTCTTTTTTAGAAACGAGGCTGCGGTATGCCCTGCCACACCGGCTCCTAAAACCACAACTTTTGCCATAGACTCGTACTGTTTGCACTGGTTCTGAATAATGCTCTGATCTTGCCCGACGAAACAATGATGCAAGTCCGAACAGCGTAGCCGGGAAACCCTTTTACCCTATTCTGCCCATTGCTGTAGAGCGAGTGTTTTATGCCATTTTTTCTACATTCATGAGAAACGCCCTTGCAGGAAAATCCCTGTCGACGACTATCGGGTTCTTTTCGAGCTCAAGCATGATTGCATCAGCCTTGTCGTCATCAAGAATGGCAAAACAGAGCGATGAGTAGGCTCCGGGCATGGCATCGGTCGGCCACCAGAATTGCGGTACGATTCCCTGGCTTTCGCAGTTGCACCCCATGATATCAAAACTGCTGAACATCTTCACCTGATGTTCCTTGAAGAGAGCCCGCACTTTCGGGCGGGTCTCTTCGTGTCCCATAACGGCAAGAAATTTCATACACGCTTGTTTTTTGCAATTACTGTAGATTTCTTTTCAACCATATAATAGACAATCGGTACAACAACGAGCGTCAGGATGGTTGAAAGTACACCACCCCAGATTAGTGAGATGGCCAGACCCTGAAAAATCGGATCGAACAGCATGACGACCGAACCAATGACAACCGCTCCGGAAGTCAGAATGATCGGACGAGTCCTGACTGCGGCAGACTCAATGACCGCCTGCTTGAGATCAACACCCTCCGCCCTGCGGATCTGGATAAAATCAATGAGCAGCACCGAGTTACGAACCATGATACCGGCAAGCGCAATCATGCCGATCATGCTCGTCGCGGTAAAAAAGGCTCCATGCAGCCAGTGGCCCGGAATAATGCCGACAAGGCTCAGCGGAATGGCAATCATCATGATCAGCGGAGTCTTGAATGACTGGAACCAGCCGATAATCAAGAGATAGATGATAACCAGAACAACGGCAAAGGCCGTACCGAGATCCCTGAAGACCTCAAAGGTGATCTGCCACTCTCCATCCCACTTCATCGAGAGCTTGTCCTCTGAGGTCGGATTTGCCGTGTAGAGCGGGTTGATGGCGTATCCACCGGGAACCTTGAGCTTCTGTATCTTTTTATCCATGTCGAGCATGGCATAGACCGGGCTCTCGGTCGCACCGGCAACATCAGCCGTCACATAGACCACACGACGGAGATCCTTGCGGTAGATGCTCTTGGCCTGGATTTTCTCCTCAACCTTTACCAGTTCCGAAAGCGGAATCATCTGGCCGGCACGCAGACGCGTTGTCAGGGTTCCCATTCCCTGCGACTGCACAAAAATCCCCGAAAGATCCTGTATGGAGGTTCTGCCGGACTGCGGAAGCCTGACCTGGATAGCAACAGGATCAAGCTGGCTGTTGGTATGCAGCACCCCGACGTCTATGCCGGCCAGCGACATACGCAGCGTCTGGGCGATCTGTTCGGCACTCACACCGCGGAAAGCCGCACGTTCCTTGTTAACGACGAGATTATAGACTTTCTGATCCTCTTCGACGAGAACATCCACATCGACAACACCGGGTGTCTCTTCATAGACCTTCTTCACCTGTTGTGCAAGTGCTATTTGCTGCTCCTGTGAAGGGCCGTAAATTTCAGCAACAAGGGTTGAGAGCACTGGAGGACCAGGGGGAATTTCGACAATCTTTGCATTCCCGTTATAGCGAAGGGCAATCTTCTGGACACCCGGCCTTACCCGTTTGGCTATATCATGACTCTGGGCCTTGCGATCGCCCTTATGGACAAGATTGACCTGGATATCGGCCATATTGGCTTTCTGACGAAGGTAGTAGTGCCGAACCAGACCATTGAAATTGATCGGCGCATTGGTTCCGACGTAATACTCGTAGCTCTGTACCTCCGGAACCGTTTTCAGGTAGGCGGCAACCTCCTTGGCCACTCGTGCGGTCTGCTCAAGCGATGTGCCATCAGGCATATCGAGAATCACCTGAAACTCGTTCTTGTTGTCAAACGGAAGCATCTTCATCTGTACAGCCTTCAGTGGCACCAGCGCAATGGCGCCAGCCAGCATCAACCCGACCACACCAAACGCCACCCATCTTTTGAAACTGCTCTCGATAAATGGCGAGAGAATGGAATTGAAGAGCTTGTAGTAGCCTGTTTTGGTAATATCATACTCTTCATGATGACCCTCTTCAGTTTTCAGAAGACGATAGGAGAGCCATGGGGTTGCGATCAACGCAACGAGCAGCGAAAAGACCATGGCCAGAGAGGCACCGATCGGCATCGGGCTCATGTAGGGGCCCATCAGGCCCGAAACAAAGACCATCGGAAGCACTGCGGCAATAACCGTAAAGGTTGCCAGAATGGTCGGATTACCCACCTCATTGATTGCGGTAATGGCCGCCTGCAGCTTTGGCTGCCGTTTCATGGCAAAGTGGCGGTGAATGTTCTCGGCAATGATGATAGAGTCATCAACAACAATACCGGTAACAAATATCAGCGCAAAGAGGGTCACCCGGTTGAGCGAATAATCGAGCAGGTAGTAGATCAGCAGCGTCAGGGCAAAGGTAATGGGCACCGATGCCAGAACAACAAGAGCGCCGCGCCATCCAAGGAAAAACCCGACAACAACCGTAACCGCCACAACCGCCATAAGCAGGTGTTCAAGAAGGGTAAAGACCTTTTCAGAAGCCGTTGCACCATAGTTCCTGGTTTCTGTCACGGTAATACCGGCAGGAATAGCCGTTTTTCTGAGTCCTTCGATTCTCGACATAACCTTGTCGGCAAGAACCGAGGCATCTCCGCCTTTCCTCTTGGCTACCGTGAGAGTCACAGCAGGATACTCGCCTGTTGCCGACCCTTTGGGGGCTGCTGCCGCAAAACCGAAAAAGTTGTAGTTATTGACCTCTTCAGGGCCGTCTACAATTGTTGCGACATCACGGAGGTAGACCGGAGAGGCTCCATAGATACCGACGACGATATGAGAGACCTCTTCAGCGCTTTCAAGAAATTTTCCCGAACGGACAACAATCTCCTCGTTCATTTGTTTGAAATCACCGGAGGTCATCTGGCTGTTGCCCTGCTGAATCTGACGGGCAATCTGCATCGGGCTGACATTGTACTGCTGAAGTTTCGCCTTGTTGAGCTCAATTTTTATCTGACGTTTCAATCCGCCCTTTATCTCTACATCACCGATATTGCTGATTTTTTTGAGTTCATCAGCCACCGCTACCGCACTCTGACGAAGCTCATAAGGATTTTTCGTCTTGCTCCAGAAGGTGAGATTAAGCACCGGAACATCGTCGATAGAGACCTTTTTCATCAGCGGAAACTGGACGCCGGGAGGCATCTTGTCCATATTTTTCATCAGTGTAGACCAGAGCTTGACCATACTCCTCTCTGCATCTTCACCCACTTTGTAACGAACCGTCACCAGGGCAAAGTCAGGCATTGAGGTGGAATAGACAAAATCCACTCCCGGAATTTCGGTCAGGGTTCTCTCAATCGGCTTGGCTACTCGGGCTTCAACCTCTGCCGGTGCAGCACCAGGGTAGGGGATATAGAGATCAACCATCGGCACCACAATCTGAGGCTCCTCTTCGCGCGGTGTCATAAAGGTCGCCATGATACCCACAAGAAGCGATGCTACCATCAAAAGCGGCGTTATCTTTGAATTGATAAACTGTTTTGCAAGTTTACCGGCAATACCTTCATTCATTTGCTCTGAACCTCCTCAGTCACATTCGGACTCTTTATTACGGTTACTCCTTCACCAAGCCCGGGGTTATACGTTCCCACCACAAGCTCTCCCTTATCTACTCCTCCAAGAACCACAACATCGCCATTCAGGCTGCGCCCTGTCCTGATCCAGCGCTGTGAGATTCGATTATCGGCTCCGACTATCAGCACTCCGGCAAGCTCTCCATTATGGAACACCGCCGTTGCCGGTACCAGAAGCAGCTCGCGCGCCCCTGCTTCTCCGTTTGTTCGGACCGGCACAATACTTCCGACAGCCACCGGTGCCGGCTGACTCGCGCTTATGACCTGCTTCTGCTCGCCATTGCCGCACCCTGCAACAAGCAGGGCAAGAAAGGCCGGAAACAGAAAGAGTCGTTTTTTTCTATCCATACTCATAGTCATGATGGTCATTTAGTTTCCTCTATAGTAAGCCAGCTCGCTTTTGGCCATGCAATAATCGAATTTGGCCTGATTCACCCTCATTTTCGCATAGGTATAGGCCTGCTCGCGCATCAGGAGCTCAAAGGTCATTGCCATACCGGTCTTGAACTGTGAACTGATATAGTCAAGACTTACCTTTGCCTCTTCAAGTGATTTCTGGGCAACAGCGATTCTTGCCCTCGCCGTTGTCAGCGACCGCATCGACTTTTCAACTTCAGCAATACTGCCGCTCTTGGCCGCCTCATAATTGTACATCGCCTCCCGCTCCTGCGCCTTGGCCTCCTGAATACGACCGTCGGTCGCCATACCGTCAAAAATATTCCACTGCATATTCATGCCGAGCGCCCAACTGGAACCGCCACTGAAAACATTATTGCTGTGCAGGTTGGTCTGCAGAAATGCGTTCAAACGGGGACGCTTCGATGCACGAATCATATCATCCTGCAAGATTGCAACCTGACGCCAGGTTTCGAGCGCCTTGAGATCGGAACGGTTTTCCGAAACCGCTTTATCACTTCCCGAAGGCAAGACTCTATCAATGACAAGATCTCCGGATGGAATAATTGCTACGCCGGCATCAAGGTGAAGAAGCACGTTCAGGGCATCCGATGCATTTTTGATTTCGTCATGCAGCATCATCTTCTGCTCAAGCAGCTCGGAAAGCCTTACGTCGGTAGAAAGCTTGTCTGACTTGGGCAGCAAACCGGCACGGAACCCTTTTGCCGCCTCATTGCTGTGCGCCTGCATGGTTTTTATAGACTGCTCAACGGCATCAATATTCTTTCGCGCAAGAATAAGGCCATAATAGACTCTGGTGACCTGCAGTACGATGCTTTCCCCGGTTCTGGTGCTCATATACTCCTGGGCTTTTTTTGCCGTAAATGCCAACTGCCTGCCAATAGCGGCATCGGCATTGTACACTGGCTGCATGACCTGAATGGAAGTATTGAAGTCGTTGATGACATCGGCATTATTGAGCTTTTCCGGCATAAAATCAGATTGCTGCACAATGTTCTGCTGAAGCTTGAGAACCAGCGCAGCACCGGGATCATTGGTAACAACAAATGTCTCCGACAACGTCACTTTTGGTAGGTATGACTGACGGCTCTGAACAATCCTTGCTTCAGCCTGGTCAACCTTGCTACGGGCAGCCTTGATGGTATAATTGTTTTCACGAGCCAGCGAAATGGCATCGGAGAGAGAGAGTTTCATTGCTTTATCGCTGGCTGTTGCCTGTAGTGGTGAGCCGAGAGCGGCAGCAACACAACAAGCGACCAATGCTTTATAGACCTTCATGATGATTACTGTTTTGAAATGAGTT
Organism: uncultured Chlorobiaceae bacterium; assembly: GCA_903840935.1. Taxonomy (GTDB): domain Bacteria; phylum Bacteroidota; class Chlorobiia; order Chlorobiales; family Chlorobiaceae; genus Chlorobium. The sequence continues at coordinate 16,923 of CAIMHT010000077.1, read as the reverse complement.
TTAAAATCTTTTCTACACTGTTCGAGTCATCCTGACTCAAACACCGCTTGAGGTTGCGGTGAAGCACCAGCGAAAAGGTATTGTCGAGAGCCGCTTTTGCCGCCTGGAACTGCGTGATAATCTGGCTGCACTCTTCCTCCCGTTCAATCATCCTTGTCAAACCCTCAACCTGTCCAGCGACCCTTTTTAATCGCATAATCACATCTTTCATCGAATCCGCATCTGTAACCATGATCGTATTTGGTTTAGTCATTTATTACCCATACCCTGTACAGGTATATTAAACAAAAAAATCACTTCAGATGCAAGAATTTTTTTCTGAACAGAGCCGACGATGGCTGAAGGGCTGACTGGACTCGGGAAAGACGCCTGCAAGTTTCAATAATCCGGCGGGTTTCTGTATCTTCGCTCGAACTTGTTTCTTCAAGCAATACAAATGCAAACAAAAAAAATGGAAAGAACGCTTACCATCCTAAAACCGGACTGTGTCCGCAAGCAGCTTATCGGTGCAGTCATCGACCAAATTGAACGCGCCGGCTTCCGTGTTGTCGCCATGAAAAAAATAAAGCTCACCAGGGAAACTGCCGGTGAGTTTTATGCCGTACATCGTGAGCGCCCTTTTTATGGGGAACTGGTTGAGTTCATGTCTTCAGGCCCCTGTGTGCCGATCATTCTTGAAAAAGAGAATGCTGTTGCCGACTTCCGCACCCTTATCGGCGCAACCGATCCGGCTCAGGCAGATGCCGGCACCGTGCGCAAGCTCTATGCCGACAGCAAGGGTGAAAACATCGTTCACGGGTCGGACTCTGAAGAGAATGCCGCCATCGAGGCAGGATTTTTCTTTTCGGCTGAAGAGGTTGTCAGAAGCAACTGATTGCCCCACCGGGAAAGTCTAACAAAAAAAGCGGCCCCGCAAGGTCGCTTTTTTTGTTTCCACTCTGCGCAAAATATTATCAGGCCTCCTCTTTGCCGGAAGGTTGCTCCCCTTTAATATCCGTCAGATAGACACTGAAGGTTTCACCGTACATCTCCCATATCGTCATAAAGAGCGCTGCGACAATCGGGCCGAGAATAAAGCCGAAAAGACCGAAAAGTCCTATACCGCCAAGTGTTCCAAAAAAAATAAGCAGCTCGTGCATCTGCGTGTCGCGCCCGACAAGAATTGGTCTGAGGATGTTATCGATCTGGCCGACAACAATACTGCAGAAAAGCAGAACCCCGATGGCCTGTGGATACTGCCCTGTCGCAGCAAGATAGATGACAGCCGGAACCCATACCAGCGGTGGGCCAAGAACGGGCACAATTGAAATAAGCGACATGATGGTACCCCAAAAGATGGCACTGTCGATCCCGGCAAAATGGAGGGCAAGACCCGCAAGAGAGCCCTGAACAATACCAACCACCATGCTCCCTTTTATCGTCGCCCTGCTTACTGAAATAAACTTGTCGAGCAGTCGATTCTGGTCAGTTTGTGTCAGGGGAAGATAGGAGAGAAACTTTTCAAGAATCTTTTTGCCATCCCGTAAAAAAAAGAACATGGTGTAAAGAAAAAGAAAGAAAAGAAAGAGGTCGCTGACGGCTGAGTAGGTAAATGTGGAAATAGTGTTGAAAAGCATCGAACCCGTGTTACTGGCAAGCTCTCCTGCTTTTTGAAAAATATCCGAGCGATAGAGCTCAAGTTCGGGATAAAAAGAGAGGGAGCGAAGTTGCTGATCGAATGCGGCTGGCTCCAGTATCTGCTGCTGTACCCACGGTACGGCAATGCGGCTTATTCTGATGGCCTGTCGGGCAACAACACCGAGAAGGGCTGTCAAGGGAAGAAAGACGATGAGCAGCAAAGTGAGCATGGTCATCGAAGCGCTCAGGCTTTTGCGTCCCCTGAACCAGCGCTCAAAACGGTTGAATACCGGCATGGCGAGCGCCGAAAAAAGAGCAGCAAGAACAATAGCCATGAGGAAATAACGGATCATGGCAACAAAAGTGACCGATATAAACAAGAGAAGAAAAAGAAGAATGAGCTGGTTTGCTTTTATGCTGTTCATGATCGTTTTTTTTATGAGCCTTGTAAAGCCTTAAAACCACTCCGTGCACGCCTCTTCAAGGAGCTTTGTACGAACAAACGCGACGGCAAAAATTCCGGCAGTTTCAGCTCTGAGAATTGTTTTGCCCAGTGAAATTTCACCAAAACCTGCACCGCGGGCTTCACCGATTTCACCTTCAGTAAACCCCCCTTCGCCACCGATCAGAAAAAGAATATTTTTGGCGGAACAGTGCACCCTGGGAGGCGACTCTGAGAGTTCATAGGGAATCAGCTTGAGATCGAAACCCTGAAGCTCAAGAGCCTTTTTGAACGGGAGTGGTTCACTGATCTCGGGCAGGTAGTACCGTTTTGACTGCCTGGCCGCTGAAAGCATGATTGTCCTCCACCGCTTGAGCTTGGCTTGCACTTTTTCACTTGATGGCTGGGAGATCGTCCGCGCCGAAATCATGGGAATGATGGACGACACTCCAAGCTCGGTAGCCTTTTCCAGAAAGAGGTCGAAGCGCTGAGGCGCCTTGAGCAGGGAGAGGGCAACGGTTACCCTTGTCTTTGGCCGTTCAACCCGGCTATGGGCAAGAATTTCGCATTCGAGCGAGCTTTTTCCAATATCCGAAATTCTGGCTTCGCAACGCAAACCGTTGCCGTCAGTAACAAGAATCTCTTCTCCTGTTTTTTTCCTCAGAACCCGCACAAGATGATGAAACTCATCACCATCAATGATCATGCTGCCGCTATCAAGAGCAATGTTTTCTGTCGAGGTATAAAAAAGTTCCATGGGCATTTCACTCCTTGATGGCTAAAGCTACGGCGGCAAGAGAGATTTTTTCGGCCCCGCCCCGGCGCAGTGCTGATGCGGCAGCCACCATGGTTGCTCCGGTTGTGACCACATCATCAACAAGCAGCAGATGACGTTCTGCAAAACCTTGTGCAACAAAAAACGCCCCTTCGGGATTTTTTTTCCGTTCCAAAGCCGAGAGCCCGGTCTGCGACACGGTATATCGTTTTCTGACCAGAAGCTCCCGGCGTAAGGGTTTTTGCAACGACTGGGCGATGCCTTCAGCAATTTTTTCGGACTGGTTATAGGAGCGTTCAATTTTTTTCAGCGGATGGAGCGGAACCGGCACAATGCACTCGATATCCCCTGCCCCCCCTTCACTCAACATCCACTCGCCCAATTGCCGCCCGAAACTTCTTCCAAGATTGAAGCGCCCCTCATACTTCAAGGCATGAAGCACCTGCTGCAGCGGGCTCTTTTTATGAAACTGGTAACGGCACCAACCCCGTTCAAACAGGAAGGTGTCGCCAAAATGGGACGCAATGGTACGACGCAGCAGCTCTTCGGCAGCCACAGGAGTGCAGAAGGGGTCAAATTCAGCCCGGCAGGAGTTGCAGCAGTACTCTTCCCCTGGAAGCAGCAGTTTGCGGCAGAGCAGACAGACATGGGGAAAGAGAAGATGAAGCAGGTGTTCACGCATGGCAGGCTATCGTTATGGTTCGCCGAAACAGAGGGCGGCGGCACCATACATGCCAGCCTTGTTACCAAGAAGCGCCGGAACCAGTGCAAGCCCGTCATGCATGGAGGGGAGCGTAGATCGCCTGAGCTGTTCAAGTGCTGGAAGAAAAATCAGCTCTCCTGCCGCTGCAACTCCTCCACCGATCACAAATTTTCTGATATCCATAAGAGCGGTGACATTGGCAAGTCCAACGCCAAGAATTGAACCAACCCTCTTCCAGACGGCAAGAGAAACTTCGTCGCCTTCAAGTGCTGCTCGTTCAAGATGAATCGGTGAAAGCCTGGTAAAATCATTATCGCACAGCTTGCCAATACAGGAGCCTGAAGAACTGGCCTCAATCATCCGACGAGCAATATCGACAATCCCCTTTTTACCAATAAAGCTTTCAAGTGTGCCACGTATTCCCGCATGAAGCGTTGTTGCCTCAAAATCAATGATCATAAAACCAACTTCCCCGGCAGTGCCATGAGTACCGCGATAGAGTTTCCTGTTCAGAATAATGCCGCCTCCTACACCGGTGCCAAGGGTCACCATGAGAAAATCACGGAACTCACGCCCGGCACCATAAAACGCTTCACCGAAGGCCGCAACGTTGGCATCATTGTCGAGAAAAACCGGCATCGAAAGCGCTTCGTTGGCGATCAGCAACTTCTGCAGTTCGTCACGCAAAGAGACGATGCCCCAGCCAGGAAGATTCGGCGGATAACTCAGCACTCCCTTCACGGCATCAACCGCCCCCGGTGCTCCCACCCCGACACCAGCAAAATCGGCGGGGGCAAGAGTCTCACAGGCAAGACGATACAGATCAGCAACAAGTGCCGCAAGCTGCCCGACAATCCCGGCAGGGCCTGATGCCGTTTCGGTAAGTATCGTCCGGTCAGTCAAAATCCCTCTCTCTTCGCAAACAACCGCAGCCTTGATGGCCGTACCTCCGAGATCTATGCCAATTGCCCATCGTATCATACCGCTTTCTTGGTTACAATCATTTCATGAATGGCCTGATAAATTTCCGGCCATGGGTTCCTGAAGCAAAAAAATCGAGAATCTCAAGAATTTCCGGTTCCTGGGGAAGTTCGGATTTTACCTTTTCAAGAGCATTGGCAAGCAGTAGCCCCGACTGAAAAAGAAGCCTGTAGGCATCTCGGATGAGGGTTATCTTTTCGGAGGTAAAGCCTCGCCGCTTCAGACCAATGGCATTAAGACCCTCGTAGCGAAAAGAGTCGTGCCCTCCAGCCATGACAAAAGGCGGCACGTCAAGCGATGCCCTCGCAATTCCACCAACCATAGCGAAGCGACCGATGCGGACAAACTGATGCACACCCGTCAGCCCTCCGATAACGGCATAATCGCCAACCTCACAATGACCGCCAAATTGAACGGAATTGGCGATAACAACGTGATTACCGATCACGCAATCATGGCCGGCATGAACATAGGCCATGATCAGATTATCAGAGCCAATGACGGTTTTACCACTCGCCTTTGTACCCCGGTTAAGGGTAACACACTCCCTGATGACTGTCCTGTCGCCAACGTAAAGCCAGGTTTTCTCTCCGGAAAATTTGAGATCCTGTGGCTCTGTGGCAAGCACCGCGCCGGAATGAATCCTGCATGAGCTGCCGATTCGTGCACCTGAAGCGATATGGACGTGGGGCCATATCGCCGTGCCATCACCAATTTCAACATCGTCCTCAATCACCGAGTAAGGCCCGACGGTAACGCCCTCTCCAAGAATGGCACTCTGGCCAATCACGGCGGTTGGATGAATAGTACTTTGCATAGTGTTTATTCCTTCATTGTTTCAAACTCGTCGATAAGCCTTGGTTGTTTCAGCTCTCTTGCAAGCGATGCAATGATGCGTTTTGCATCCTCCTTTCTGCCAACATCCCGGTACGCCCGTGCAAGTACATAAAAAAGACGAGGGTCAGTGGCCGGAGATGAATGAATGCCCAATTTTTCAAGATAGTCAATATACACTGAGGTTTTCTGCTTTTCGCCAAGACGGACATAAAGGGCAATAACCGAACCGGCAAGTTCAGGATTAAGAGGATACTGCGCCAAAGGCAGAAGCGTGGCTGAGGTATCAAGTACCTGTAATGCAAGGGTTCCGCGCTGCACAATCCGCGCCGCACCCGATGCATCATGTATTGCAAGAACTCCTTCGGGATCAGCGGCCAGGTCAAGGGCAAGGCGGACAAAAAGTGGTGTATAGTTGCCACAAAGCCTTCTTGAGGTCTCTTCGAGGTTGACCTGGCGATTATTGAGATTCCGGTAACGGTAGACCTCAACAAGATTCCTGTAGAGAAGCGACGAATCGACATAACTCATCGGATCAGCACTTTTAAGCGGCACCACCTTGTAGGCAAGCCCATCAAGACGCAGATAGTTTTCCAGGCCGATCATGCTTTCAGGTTCTACTGTCAGTGCAAAGTAGATCGGACGCCGGGAAAAGTTGTTCATCAAAATCTCATAAACAGCAATATCCTGCGGACGAAGATAGCCTTGGCCATCGTAGGTCAATCCGGGTTTCAGGAGCCATTTGATGGTATTGAGCGGTTCCGAGGGCAGCGAAACGCCATGGAGACGGCTGTCACGCAAAAGTTGCTGACGGGCAAGCGATGAGGGAAGCTCGGCATCAACAGAGTCGACGGGAACATAGGTAATATCGGCTATCTCGCCGTCACTCATCGTGAACGCAACCGGTTTGGCCCCCCGGGGGCTGCTGTTTTTCAACTGATCGAGATACCACCCGGTATTGGCAAGGCTCAGGTTGACCACGCGCACATCGGTTCTGATCCGTTCAACCTCCTGCAGGTACCACAAAGGAAAAGTGTCGTTATCGCCATTGGTAAACAAAATGGCATCTTTTTCACAGCTCTGCAGCAGATTCCATGCCCAATCCCACGGCACATAGTTGCCTGACCGGTCATGCACCCTGTAGTTGGCCCACAGCATCCTGCCGTTAATGAGAAAAAGAGCGGTAGCAACAGTCAGCGCAGCAAGAACCATCTGCTTTCTGCTACCGGCAGGTTTCAGTCTCGCCTCGAGCCACTGCCAGATGCTTTCAATCCCGATCCCTATCCAGAGAGCAAAGGCAAAAAAACTTCCAACATAACTGTAATCCCGCTCTCTCGGCTGCGGTTCAGTCTGGTTGAGATAGATGACAAGCGCAGCCCCGGTCAGCACAAAAAGCGCGGTTACTACAAGCCCCATTTTCCACTCTCGCCTGAAATGGGTGACTGCACCGACCAGCCCTACAAGAAAGGGGAGGCCCCAAAGCACCGACCAGTCAACTCCGGCCCCCTCCATATCATGCTCACGACCAATGAACTGCCATCCGAAATAGCGAAAATACATCTTCTTCATCTGGTAGGTGAGAAAATAGTCGAGATCACTCGAATAGTGCTGATAGAAGTACTGATGCACCGGCTCAGGCGACCACCGTCTCGGCCAGAGCGGCATATCACCGTACTGGTCACGGTTGAGGTAGGAAACAAAGGTCGCGGATGAGGATGGGTTATTTTCGTTGATGGGCGGCCCTGCCTGCGCACGCACATAGATCATACTGTATGAGGTATAACCGATAATGATAAGAAAAAGCGACATCAGGAGGGTGTTCATGAGGGCATGGCGATGCCGGTGCGAATACCACAGGGCGTAGCCAAGCAAGACGAGAAAAAGAAGAAATCCCCACCACGAGGTCAGTTGCAGCAGAATGGGAAGCCCCTTGATAATGCCGATATAGATCAGGAAAAACATCCCCGATGCGGCAACCATGAGCAGGGCAAAAGATTTAACCGTAACCTCGTATTTTTTGAAGTACCAGGCCAGCGCAACAGCAAAAACGGCCAGCAGGCTGAGCAGGTGGACGCCGATCGAAAGACCTATAATGTACATGACAAGCATCAGCCACCGTTCGTGACCAACTTTGGGCTCTTCTTCGTACCAACGGAGAAGAAGCCAGACAACCAGAGCGGTAAACAACGATGAGAGAGCGTACACTTCGGCTTCAACAGCGTTAAACCAGAAGCTGTCAGAGAGGGCAAGGGCAAGAGCGCCGATAACGGCTCCACCGTAGGCAGAAACCTTCTCAGCCGGACGCCAGAGGTCGGGATCACTCTTGCGGTACATCCCTATCAACCGTACCGTAATGAGGTAGGTCAGCATGATGGTTGCGGCACTGGCAAGTGTGCTGATCAGGTTAACCCTTGCTCCGGTATCACGAAAAAAAGGAATCATCGAAAAGAGACGCCCGAGAAGAAGAAAAAGGGGCGATCCGGGAGGATGAGGAATTCCGAGTGTATAGGCTGTGGCAATAAACTCCCCGCAATCCCAAAACGAGAAGGTGGGGGCCATAGTGCGGAGATATAAAATTTCGGAGACAAAAAAAAGAACGGCAGCAAGCGTGCGGTTAATCGTCCGGTGTGTCATAGGGGAAACGTGCTCAGAAGTATTGGGTTACCCGAAAATAAACTCTTCGGCAATGAGATCAGCAAACAAAAAACCTTTTTTGGTCAAATAAAGAGAGCCTTCATTCAGCTCTATCCACCCCATCTCTGAAAATCGGGCAATGATCGGTGAAAGAGTGTGCCCTAATTTATTTCCTTTTCGCAAAAAGTCAACATCCAGACCGCTGTTTATTCGAAGTGAGAGAAATACCTCCTCAGTAAAGCGCTCCTCAACCGAAAGCTCTTCACGAAAAGCGACGACATCTGCAGGAACCGCAAGATATCGTGCAAGACTCGAAACGTTTGCCGTACGAAGCTCCCGCTGTGGCGAAACAAGAAAACTGTGCGCAGAAGGGCCGAAGCCAAGGTATGGCTCCCGCTTCCATGTAGCAAGGTTGTAGCGGGAATGGTGAGCGGGCAGACAGAAATTGGAGATCTCGTACTGGCTGTACCCCTGAATCGACAATTCATTCTGTGCTTGTTCATAGAGTGAAGCCTGCAGAGCATCATCCGGAACGGTAACAAGACCCTTTGCTACATGACGGTGAAGCATGGTCTTTGGCTCAACCGAGAGCATATAGAGCGAAAGATGGTGGGGGCGAAGGGCCAGAGCCTCATGGAGATCAGCCTCCCATAGTGAACGGTTCTCTCCGGGAACCCCGCAGATAAGGTCAACGCTTACCGACACAAACCGCCGGAGTGCGTCGGCAGTTACCCGGCTCGCCTGGAGTGCCGTGTGCGCCCGGCCAAGCGCATGCAGCTTTTCAGCAATAAACGACTGAACTCCGATACTGAGCCTCGTTACCCCTGCCGCCCGAAGCGCCTCCATTGTTTTGATACTGAGATCTTCAGGATTGGCCTCAAGGGCAATTTCAATATCAGGAGAAAAGTTGCATAGCGCGGCAATCTCATCAAGCCATGCGGCAAGATAGCGCACGGGAACCATGGACGGAGTACCTCCACCAAAATGAATGGCGCTGACGGTCCGCCCTTTCAATTCTGCCCTCCGTGATGCTGTTTCAAGGGAGAGCGCACGAAAAAAAGCATCGATCTGCTTTCCACCCGTCACCAGATAAAAATCACAGTAGGAGCAGCGAGCCTTGCAAAACGGGATGTGCAGATAAAGTGTCAGCATGATCTGAGGAGGCTGGCACAATAGAGTAAACACCAATCAGGAACATGCAAGGATATGCTCCGTAACGGCTTGATAGAGATCATCCGCCACAAATTCGGGAATGATGTTAAGCGTCCTGCAGAGCACCTCTTCATTGTGGCCGGTACGAACCAGCACAGGCCGGAGTCCTGCTCGCAGGCCACACTCAACGTCGAGTGTTTTATCTCCGACAAAAAACGAAGCGCTTCGGTCAACAATGATCCCTTCTTCCAAAAAATCACTGATAGCCAGTTCAACCATACCTGTTGCAGGTTTTCGAAAATCAGCAAAACGGTCGTACTCAGGATGGGGGTATTCAGGGTGAAAGGGACAGTAATAACAACGGTCAAAGCTGGCGTTTTTGGCCGACAGCAGCTCGTTGAGATAGCGGTTTACCTCTTCAACCTGCCCGACCGTAGCGATACCTCTGGCAATCCCCGCCTGGTTGCTCACAATGACAATCCTGAATCCGGCACGCTTTGCAAGAGCAATAGCCTCATCCGAGCGATCAATCAGCTTTAACTGTTCTTTCAAAAAAACGTATGAGCCGGTATCCTGATTTATTGTGCCGTCACGATCGAGAAAAAGTACCTTTGTTTTCTGCACCATAGTCCCGCCTATTGCTCAATAAGTTCACGGTACAACTGATCATACTCTTCTGCCGATTTTTTCCAGGTAAAGTCGCGGGTCATGGCTGTCGTGACAATCTGCTGCCAGCTCTCTTCATCATGAAAACAGGCGAGAGCCTCTTCAAGCTTGCCAACAAGCGACTCTGCGGTATAATCATGAAAAATAAATCCGGAACCACTCTCTTCAGCAAACTCTTCTATGGTTTCTATAATCCCCCCACCGGCGTATGCAACCGGTATGGTTCCGTAATTCATGGCAAACATCTGGATCATGCCGCATGACTCAATTTTGCCTGGCATGAGCAGAATATCCAATCCCGCAATAGCAAGATGAAAAAATGAGTCGGAATATTCAGCATGAACACTCACCTGCTCGGGATGCTCCAAAGCAAAATCCTGAAACACTTTTTCATATTTCTTGTCTCCGGCACCACTTATCACAAGCTGAATATCGAGTGATGCAAGCTGCTCAAGGCTCTGCTGCAATAGCTCAGCTCCCTGAAACTCGTCAAAATTGACGATCACCCCCACCACGGGCACCCCTTCAACATAAGGAAGACCTGCTTCCTCAAGCAATGCTTTTTTATTATCAAGCTTGCCATCCATGTGCTCAATACTGTACCGCTTCTTGATGAGCTTGTCCGCTGCAGAGTTCCACTGCCTGGAATCAATACCGTTAACAATACCGTAAAACTTTGACTGATGCTCCTCAAGAACCCGGCCAAGCCCGTAGGTCTGCAAGCCATCATGCACTATTTCATCGGCATACACTTTCGATGTCGTCGTCAGAAGGTCGGCATGTGCAACGCCGGTATAGAGCATATTGACGTCATCATTACTGCAATGCATAGCCGAACAAACCTCTTCAGGCAGCAGTTTCTGGAATGCCTTTAAGGGAAGAATCCCCTGACGATAAATATTGTGAACGGTAAAAACCGTTTTTATATCCCTGAAAAATTCATGAGAGGCGTAAACCGTTTTCAAAAGAAGAGGAATAAGGCCTGCATGCCAGTCGTGACAGTGAATAATATCTGGTTTCCAGCCAAGCCGCTGCAGGGTTTCGAGAACTCCTACATTGAAAAAAACCACCTTGTCGGTACTTCCTTTCAAATCACTTCCATTGTAGATATCGGAAAAAAGACCGTTACGCTTAAAATATTTTTCGTTATACAGGAAATAGGTCTGGATTTTACTTGAAGGCAATGCAGTCACCTTGACGTGCAGCAAATCGATTTTCTCCTTAAGATCAACTTCAATGTCGGATAGACGCAAGACATCATGCAACCTGAATTTACGGTCATTGATGGTACCGTATTTCGGCATCATGATGCGGGCCTCAAAGCCTTCCTCCTCAATAGCCTGAGGGAATGACGCCATAAAATCAGCAAGAGGGCTGATCCTTACAAAAGGAGAGACTTCGCCGGAAACATAAAGAACTTTAAAATTTCGTCTGGACATCTATATGACACTCAATCTATAATTTTTCATGAAAAGCTTTCATAGAACTACATTAGTTTCTAATTTACGAATTTTCACAGACACATACAATCAAGCCTCACTCACCAAGGAAGCAAAGGATTTTCATGCCGAGTAGCTCCCGTATCACAAATGTGTTCCTTATTCTCCTGCTCTGGCTGACCAGCGGCTGCGCTTCTGATCGGCCACCTTCGGGCGGCCCTCTTGATACAACTCCATTGCAGGTGATCTTTTCTGATCCCGCTCCGTCAACCGTGCAGGTCTCAACAAAAAGGATTCAACTGACGTTTAACCGTGCTGTTTCCGCACGGCAATTACTCAATAGCATGATCATTTCTCCATCCATTGGCGCCTATGATATTGCTGTTTCTGGAAAAAACGTTGAAATAAAAAGGTTCAGGCCTCTTGAACAAGACCGAACCTACATCCTCACCATCGATAAGAAGCTCAGAGACAACAGTGGCCGCACCTTTGCGACCCCTTACAGCATCGCATTTTCCACGGGAGCAATTATTGATAACGGGATAATAAGTGGAACGGTGATCAATACCGACTGTTCACCGTCAACGAATGCACTGATCGTTGCGTTTGCTGAACGCCCTGAAACCACAGGATCCGTTAGCCTGCTGCAAAGAGAACCTGATTATTTCATACAGACAGACAGCTCAGGCTCCTTCTCTTTGGAGCACATTGCCAAAGGTTTGTACCGGATTGTTGCTTTCAACGATCGAAACGGTGACCTGCGCATTAACGCCGCAGCGGAGGAAATCGGCCTCTGCAGTACAGCGGTTCTTGCAACGGGCAGTTCCAATCTTCTTTTCAGGCTTTCCAACACACAGCATAAGAACGATAAATTTCCCTCCAGAGCAACCAGTAATGCGCAGGCCCCTTATGAAACCGGAAGCATATCGGGAACCTGCTTTGCCTCCGGGCAGTATGTTATTGTTGATGCATCAAGTTTGACGGCATCATACCGCACAACAGCATCGCGCGACCGAAAGGGAGAGCTACACTACTCTTTCCCGGAACTTCCTCGCGGCAGCTATACCATCAGCGCATTTATACCCTCCGACAGCAAGAAGCCAAATCCTGAACGGCAATGGAATCCAGGTTCCATCGAGCCGTTTCAGCCCGCCGAACCATTCGGATTTTATCCGGAAAAGGTAACCGTACGTCCGCGATGGACTACAGAGCATATTGACATTCGAATCACCACGTCCAAGTAATAAAATAATTTTTTCCACGATGAACACATCTTCCAAAATTGGTCCTAATTCCATTATCCAGACCGTTGCTGCCCTTGAGACTCTGTATGGTAAAACAAAATCTGACGCACTCCTTCGCAAAATCGGCCAGGGGTACCTTATCGGAAACCTGCCGAAAGAGATGGTAGAAGAGGCGAAATTTCATTCACTGGTCGTTGCGCTGCAAAAAGAGATCGGAGAGACTTCCGCTATCCTCAAAGAGGCTGGAGAACGGACCGCCCGTTACCTTTTGAAAGTGCGTATTCCCGTCATCTTTCAGAAATTCCTTAAACTTCTGACACCCCGCCTCGCATTTCGGCTTTTCCTTTTCGCCATCAGCAAAAACGCCTGGACCTTTACCGGAAGCGGTGAATTCACCTACTCCATGAACCAGCCGCCTGAAATAACCGTCAAGGTAACCTTCCCGTCCAATCCAGTCGTCGGAAACTTCTACCTCGGCACCTTCAACGCCCTTCTGCAGGAGCTGGTCAACCCGGCAACAAAGATCAAACCTGACATCCGCAAGGAGAACGGGAACATACGATGCCACTATCAGTGTGAAATTTGAACGAATACCATGTAAAAAGGCAGCCAGAAAGCTGCCTTTTTTTGTGCTAATGTGAGAGCCCGGACTACTGCCAGCCGTTGACCATTTTGAAAATTTCCCTGTCGCCGATGGGTACGGGTACCGAGGCAATGGGGTTGTCCTGAATGAGGTAATCGGCAATTTCATTGTAGGGGACAAGACACTCCGCCTTGTCGGGTGTCTCCTCCATGGCATACATGGTTTTGCCAGCAAAGCGGCTTTTGCGGATCAGTTCATGGTAAGGCACTTTTGCAAGCAGCCTGGTTCCGACTTTTTCGGCAAACTGGTCGAGCATGTTGGTGCCTCCACCAGTGGTATAGTCAACCCGGTTGGCAACAATACCAGCCAGCTTCACCTTATAGCGTACGCTTTTCTGCTGGATAGCCATACAAAGGCGATTTGCAGCAAAGATGCTGTCGAAATCGTTGGTCGCAATAATGATGGCGTAATCGGCATAGTTGAGCGGGGCACTGAAGCCTCCACAGACAACGTCGCCAAGCACATCAAAAAGGATGACGTCATATTTTTCATAAAGGCCGAGTTCCTGGAGCAGGGTGACGGATTCACCGACAACATAACCACCACAGCCACTGCCGGCTGGAGGACCGCCTGCTTCAAGACAGTCAATACCGGCAAAGCCTGTCTCAATAATATCCTCAGCGCTCAGCTCCTCATGGTGAAAATCAACCTCTTCAAGTGCTTCGATAACGGTTTTCTGCAGTTTTCCTGTAATGGGGAAGGTGCTGTCATGCTTGGGATCACAACCAATCTGCAGTACCTTGGCGCCTTTCAGGGCAAGTGCCGCCGAGATGTTGGCGCTTGTGGTGCTTTTTCCTATGCCGCCCTTGCCATATACCGCTAAGACTAAACTCATAATGATAACAGAGAATTTGATTGATAGAAAAAAACTTACCCGCCAAGCGACTCTTTTGCCTGCCGGAACACCTCAATGGAGATCATGGATGCCCCACTCTCGCGGGCAAAGGTTTCGGTATTCTTCCTGACCTTTTTACGGACAAAAAACGGAACCTTCTTCAACATGGTTTCAGCCTCATCGCTCCACTTCATCTCTCCGTCCTCTGCAATCACCACAACATCGGCTGCAACCTCCCCTGAAGGAAGCCCATTGGTGCCGGACGGCATTAACCCTGCCTCTTCAGGAAGTAAAGGTGCTTCGTTCTCTTCATATTCAAGACCGGCATCACCGAAAAAATCGATCAGGTGTTTTTCGAGACCGAGTTTGCAGGAGAGATAGACCCTGTCGGCAATAACATCGGCACCATCAAAACCAAAGAAGGGGTAATAACCGAGCAGATGGTTTTCAATATGGGTCGGAGGACAGACCACCATGCAGGGAACATCGAGTTTGCGGCAACTGTGCCGCTCCATCTGCGTACCACAGACCAGATCGGGCATTTCATCGTCGATGATTTGTGCAACATCCTGAAACTTGTCGGTTACGATAAGTGCACCAGGAAGATAGCCTTCAAGCTCTTTGCGTACCCAATCGGCATGACGCTCCAGATAGGTGCCTGCACCGATAATCTGCATTCCGAGTTCGTCACGCAGAAACTTGACAAGAGCGACGGTATGTGTGGCATCACCGAAAACAAAGGCGCGTTTGTTACTGAAACTCTCCATATCGGCCGTTCGGGCAAACCAGGGCACACCGCTTGGAGCGCTCAGACCGTCAAGAGAAAATGCATGGAGTTGCGGCATGACAATCGGAGGAACTCCCCGTTCAGCACCTGCTGTATTAAGTTTCTCAATCAGTGCGCGGATCCAAGCAAGTGTGGGTTCAACACCGATAGGAGCCTCATAGATCGCAGGCATATCAAACGTTGAAGCAAGATATTCGGCCGCCGTTGTTCCGATTTCGCGGTAAGGGGCGATATTGAGCCAGGCGGCTGGCAGTTTCCGGAGATCGTCAATCCCTGCTCCCCATGGAGCAACAACATTAACCGCAATGCCAAGCGTCTGCAACATACGACGGATGCTTGTCAGGTTGGCCCGCAAATGAAAACCAAGTGAGGTAAAGCCGAGCAGGTTCACGGATGGAAAGGTTGTTTTTTCCTGGGGGGCAGCAAAACGCTTCACCAGCTCGGTAAACAACCCATCAGCCGCCTCATTTTCCGAGACTCTGAAGGGGTTAAGCGCATAGACCAGAATCTTTTCCGGCGGCAAACCTGAATGAGCGGCAAGCTGATGAAGGTCTTCCTGAAGAAGAGCCGTGCTGCAACTTGGAGCAATGACGATAAGTTCAGGATTGTAATGGTGTTGGACCTGTTGAAGTGTTGCGGGAAGTCGCGAGACTCCCTGGGCAAGGTCTCTTCCACGAACCACACTTATCGACAGGCCGGGAAATTGCGGGGTTCGTTCAAGCATGGTATAGGTTGCCGTAATATAATCATCTCCCTGGGGAGCGTGATAGACGGTGTGAACCCCTTTCATACTGTTGGTGACTCGGCTGATACCATGAAGGGCAGTGCCCTCGTAGAGCCAGAAAGCTAAGCGCATACTTTATGACGTTTGTTTATTGCATTTTCCTTTCGGTGAATTATTCAGCGCTCGGCATGACACCTTCAAGCCATACCTCCTTGTCAAACGCTGGCAGCTTGCTGCGGCGCTGAAGCGGTGAAACAAACATATTGGCAAGTGTAATCACTCCCGACCAGCTATGAATCGACATAAGCATGAACTCCATGCTCCACTTGACAACAAAACCGTTGCCCACAAAAGGGTTGGCCGTCATCAGCGAGGTAATGATCAGATCGGGCTGAATGCGGCGGACATCCTCAAGCTGGCGATGAAAGTTCGGCTGCTCAACAACACGGACGCCATCAAGTGCCTCCAGTTCCCGTGCATGAAATTTTTTATTGATATAGGCACTGCTGCATTCAACCACATCAGCACCGGCACTATGAAGAAAACGTGCAAGCGGCAACTCCATCATGGTATCAGCGGTCAGAAAAACCTTTTTACCCTTAAGGAGCTCGGTCTGGTTACGGATCTTCTCCCACGCGGCTTTTTCGCGATCACGAAGATCGACGGTAATACCAAATTCACGGGCAAGATCCTCCCAGAATGCTCTGGTACCATCGGGACCGAAAGGAAAGAGAGAGTGGAGAACACTGCAACCCCGTTCACGTGCAAGCTTGACGGCTACCCTTGAAAGATAGGGTTGAATCGGAGCAAGAACGGTATCAGGACCGATGGCCGGCATTTTGTCGAAACGGGATTCAGGAAGAAAACCGCCGACCGCAATACCAAGTGCTTCGGCCTCTGCCCTGAGGTCATCAGCCGTTACATCGTTCACGGAGCCGAGAAATACCACTTTTTTCTGGCCTGCGGGAGCTTCGGGACAGAACGGCACAAGGGCGGAAAGCACGGAATCCTCTGCCTGGGTAAAATTATAGACCAGACCGCTTGCCGGCACAAAGAGTACCGGAACATCCGCAGTGCTGAGAAGGTGGGCAAGCCCCTTGAAATCAACCTTCATGACCTCGGGTGTACACGAAGAGAGAAGAAAAATCACCGACGGATTATGGTCTGCCTTGATTTCACGGATAATCTCCTCGAGGGTCGGCTCATTTTTGGACAGATCGCCCTCTTCCATGAGGGCAATGCCGAAGCGAGGCTTGGCAAAGATCATCATGCCGAGAGCATTCTGAAGAAAATGGGCACAAGTATGCGTTCCGAGAACAAGAAAAAAACTGTCCTTGATCTTCTGATACATCCAGCCAACACAGGCAAGGCCACAAAAACTGTGCGTAACGTTATCTTCCTTGATTACCTGAATATCTCCGGGAACCTGCATCATGAATGTTTTCTT
>CAIMHT010000076.1 GCA_903840935.1 uncultured Chlorobiaceae bacterium | reverse complement strand
TCACCTCCACAAGACTGTCCACACCGAACCCAAGCAACGCAAGAGTGTCATCATTGAATCCAAACCAGATGCTGACGACAGCCTCGATGATATTGTATCCGACAGTCAGAATACCGAGAGCCAGGGCAACATTCAGAAGTGACGGTGTTGATTGAACTTTCATAACATGCGTTTATTTCACAAAGAGAGTATAACCACGAAGACACAAGAGCCAGCAACTCATTTGCACAATAAAAATATAACCAATTATACAGCTTCTGCTGTGCACAAGAGAGCAAGCACGCCTCAGTAGACGCATTCCTCGATGTACAAAACTTTCATTTTTTTGAAAGGTATAACCATTTATTAAGCAAATAGCCACTTCGGGTTCACTTGCGCAGATGCTAACTGATGTTGCCGATCCAAACCTCCTTCCTTGCAAAAATTGCCCATTGTATCATTTTTCATTACCTTCGCTTACAATGATATGCAGGGTAACCTGCACTGAAAAATTTCCGGTTGTTGACCCTTGACCCATTCAAATACCATGAGATTAGCTGTTAATATTGATCATATCGCCACCCTGCGCAACGCCCGGGGTGAACATGAACCTGATCCGGTTGCTGCTGCCCTGCTGGCTGAAAAGTGCGGAGCTGCGGGCATTGTCTGCCACCTGCGTGAGGACCGTCGCCATATAAAAGACCATGATCTTGCCAGGCTCCGCGAAGCGGTGACCACAAAGCTTGACCTTGAGATGGCCATGACTGCGGAGTTGCAGCAGATAGCGCTGAAGACAAAGCCGGAACTCATCACCCTTGTGCCTGAAAAAAGGGAGGAGCTCACCACTGAAGGGGGGTTCGACATTGCCCGACACTTTGACATGCTAAAAGAATATCTGAAACCATTCGCCCCTGCGGGTATAGAGGTAAGCCTCTTTATCGAGCCTGAGAAAAAGGCCATCGACCTTGCCCGACAGGCGGGAGCCGACATGGTTGAGCTACACACCGGACTCTATGCCCTGACAAAGGACGGTGAGGAACAGGCAAAAGAGCTGCAAAGAATCCGAGAGGCCGCCATCTATGCAAGAACTCTCGGGCTCAAGGTAGTCGCCGGCCACGGGCTTAACTATCTCAACATTTCGCCATTTAAAGATATAGTGGAAATTGAGGAGGTGAGCATCGGTCATGCCATTATTGCCCGTGCCGTGCTGACAGGCCTTGAAGAGGCGGTCAGGGAGATGCTCCGTATCATTCAATAAAGCAATTCATTTATGCCAGCAACTGCCGAGAACCGCATTACCATCGTCCTTGCAACCGCCAACCGCGACAAGGTCAAAGAGCTTCGTCCGCTGCTTGAAACGATATCTCCCCTGTTCAATGTCGTTACGCTTCAGGAACTTGGCATGGAGGTGGAAATTGAAGAAACAGAAGAGACTCTGGAGGGAAATGCCCTGCTCAAGGCAAGGGCCATTTTTGCACTGCTTTCTGAACGGTTCCCTTATATGATTGCTCTGGCAGACGATACTGGTCTGGAGGTGGATGCGCTGAACGGAGCACCGGGCGTCTACTCTGCCCGATTCGCCCCCATAGCGGACGGACAGGCTCCTACCTATAAAGATAACGTGCACCACCTGCTGCACTGCATGACGGGCATGACCAACCGTGATGCCCGTTTCAGAACCGTGGTTGCACTGAAAGGCGCTCTTCCTTCCCCGGAGGGCGGCTTTTCTTTTGAACACACTGCGGAAGGTGTGGTTCAGGGTGCCATAACCCGGCAAGAACAAGGAGATGAAGGGTTTGGTTATGACCCGCTCTTTCTGGTGCACGCTACCGGAAAAACTTATGCTGAAATGAACACGGCAGAAAAAAACAGGCTCAGTCACCGCTCTCTTGCGGTTCAAAAAGCTATTTTATACCTTGAGGGTATTCTTCACGAAAAGAGTATTCCGCTAACCGATACCAACACACATCCATGACACTCATTGAAGCTATCGTTCTTGGTATCGTCCAGGGGCTGACGGAATTCCTTCCAATCAGCAGCACGGCACATCTGAGAATTATTCCCGCTCTTGTGGGATGGCAGGATCCCGGAGCGGCGTTTACCGCCATCGTGCAGATTGGTACACTTATTGCAGTCCTTCTCTATTTCTGGAAAGACATCTTCATCATCGTTACCTCTGTCATTGAGGGACTCTTGCGGCGCAAACCCTTCGAAAACTCTGACTCCAGAATGGGATGGATGATTGTGGCAGGAACGCTCCCGATTGTCATTTTTGGACTGCTCTTCAAGTCAGAGATAGAGACCAGCCTCCGCTCGCTCTACTGGATCAGCGGCGCACTTGTCGGCCTCGCCCTTATTCTTTCTCTTGCAGAAGGGAAAATACAAAACAGGCTCAAAAAGGGACTGAAGCAGAAATCAATGGATGAGATCGGATGGAAAGATGCTCTGCTGATCGGTCTGGCTCAAAGCATCGCACTCATTCCGGGGTCATCACGCTCAGGGGTAACGATTACCGGCGGGCTTTTTTTAAATCTTTCGCGTGAAGCCGCCGCCCGGTTTTCATTTCTGCTTTCACTGCCTTCGGTCTTTGCCGCAGCACTTCTGGAACTCTATAAAACATGGGGAACCGTCACCGCATCTTCCGAAAGCATGACCAACATCCTTGTTGCAACCCTCGCCGCAGGTATTGTCGGCTATGCCTCCATCGCCTTTCTTATCAACTACCTGAAAAGACATACCACAACCATTTTCATTGCCTACCGGCTTGTGGCTGGTGCAGCCATACTCTACCTCGTCACAACAGGAGTGGTGCAGCCATAAAAAATAATTCTCTTTTCTGCAGAAGCAGGCGAAAAATTTTTCTTATATATAGACAATATAAATTAACAGTTAAATAATCCAGCCGTGCCATACAGCTTATCAGGCTTAGGGCATAATGGTTTTGAAAAAGCAGACTTACATATACATACGAAATGTTCAGACGGGATCTTCACACCGGCCGAAATTGTTGAAAAGGCAGCACTTGTCGGATTGAAGGCCATAAGTATTACTGACCATGATTCTGTTTTAGGTATTGACAAAGCAAAGCCATTAGCCTTAGAGAAAGGCATTGAGCTTATTCCTGGTGTAGAAATGAGCTCGACCTACAAGGGTTATGATATTCATATCCTTGGTTATTTTTTTGATTATCAGCACTCCGAGCTGAAAGGATATCTCGATCACTGCCGTCACCTGCGTACCGAAAGGGCTGAGCGTATGGTGAGCAAACTTGCCAAAATGGGCGTGAAGATCGGTATTGAGCAGATCATCGTCAAAGCGCAGAACGGAAGTGTGGGACGTCCTCATATTGCCGCAGTGCTGCAGGACGGAGGTTATGTCAAAAGCTTCAGCGAAGCGTTCAGTAAATATCTCGGCTCACACAGTCCGGCTTATGTAAAAAGCATCGAGACGCATCCCGCAGATGTCATCAGGCTCATTAACAAGGCCTCGGGCCTCTCTTTCCTTGCCCACCCGGCGCAGAATGTGCCCGACGAGACACTGAAGCAGTTGATTACCTTCGGACTTGATGGCATTGAGATTGTACATCCTTCTCATGATGCCTACCGCCAGAATTACTATCGTGAAATTGCCAATGAGTACTTTCTGCTTTTTTCAGGAGGTTCCGACTTTCATGGAATGCGGGAACGCGATGAAGACCTCTTCGGCAAGGTAACCATACCCTGTGAATGGGTAACGAAAATGAAAAGCCGACTTTTACACGCATGAAAACACAAGACTCCACAGCCAGCGAACCTCACCCCACTCTTTTTATGCCATTAACCATTATAAGAAGCATTGAAAATAAAATTGTCCTGCAACTGAAAGATTTTTTTCTCACGATGCAGGAGTTTTTTCTTTTTTCGCTCAGGGCATTCGTGGCTTTTCCGAAAATGATCCGCTACTGGAGAGATGTTTTTGATCAGGCCACGATTTGCGGCACAGATTCAATTCCCATTGTGCTGGTCAGTGCAATCTCCATAGGGGCGCTCCTTGCCATTGAGGTAGGAAACCTGCTTGAAGATTTCGGTGCAAAAACAATGCTTGGACGTTCAACCGCTCTTTCGGTGATTCGCGAACTCGGGCCGCTTCTGATGGGCCTCATGCTCTCCGCCCGCTTCGGATCAAGAAACGGCGCTGAACTCGGTGCCATGCAAATATCAGAACAGATTGATGCCCTGCGTGCTTTCGGCACTGACCCCATTGCCAAACTGGTCATGCCCCGGCTTGTTGCCGCTCTCATCATGTTTTTGCCACTGACCGCACTATCCGATTTTGCCGGCCTGCAAAGCGCAGCATACATGGCTGAACACTACCACCGGATTGACCCTGGAATCTTCTGGAACGCCGTTTACCCACGGCTTGCACCCAAAGACTTTGTTGTTGGCTTCCTGAAAGCCCCGGTCTTTGCCGTCATCATTACACTGGTCAGTTGTTTCAACGGCTTTTCGGCACGGGGGGGAACTGCGGGTGTCGGGCGCTCAACCATCAAGGGCATTGTCGTTTCATCGGGGCTCGTCCTGATTGCCAATTTTTATGTTTCAAAGATAGTGCTGGAAAATATGTAACTGCATGATTGAATTACGGAATGTCAGTTTAAAATATGGCGAAAGGGAGATCCTCAAAAATGTCTCCCTTACCATCAAGGATAACACCATCAAGGCGATCCTCGGGCCAAGCGGAGTCGGAAAAAGCACTATTCTCAAGCTCATGCTCGGTCTTATCAAGCCGAGCAGCGGTCAGGTCATTATTGACGGAACCGATATCACCTGCATGAAAGAGCGCAGCCTTTACAGCATAAGGCGAAAAATGGGTATGGTTTTTCAGGGAAATGCACTCTTCGACTCGTTGACCATCAGCCAGAACCTTGGCTTCTTTCTTCGTGAAAACCTGAAACTCCCGGAGGAGGAGATCAGCCAAAAAGTTGCCGAACAGATCCAGTTTGCCGGACTTGAAGGGTATGAAGATCAACTGCCTGAAAGCCTGAGTGGCGGGATGCGCCGGCGGGTTGCCATAGGAAGGGCACTGATTTTCAAACCGCACATGATTCTCTTTGATGAACCGACAGCAGGCCTTGACCCGGTCAGCTCAAAAAAAATATTATCGCTCATCAGTTCACTGCGCAATCACAACAACCTTGGAGCAGTCATTGTCACCCATATTATTGATGACGTCTTTCACGTGGCCGACTCCGTTGCTGTACTCTACCAAGGCAAAATTATTTTTGACGATGTAACCGAAAAACTTCACGAGGCCGAGCACCCCTTTATACGATCTATTTTGTCAGACAAAATTCTCGAACTCTAACATCAACAAGACCTGCACCTGTATGAAAAATCCGAACGCTTTGAAATGGAGCGATCTGAAAACCGGTATTTTTTTCGTTTTCGGCATCTGTTTTGCGGCCTATATGGGACTGGTCATCGGCAAAAACAGTAACCTGTTTTCCGGTGTGACCACCATAAAAATTCTTTCGAGCGATGTACAGAGCCTTGCTGAAAACAACTTTGTCTCGGTATCGGGCAAAAAGATAGGAACGGTTTCAAAAATGGACTTTGAGAGAAGAAACGGTTCGCTCTTCGTCGTTGCCACTCTGAGGCTTAAAAACGAGTTTGCACCACTTGTCACCAAGGACGCCAAAGCTACCATTAAATCTCTCGGTGTACTGGGCGACAAATATGTGGATATCAAAACTGGAAAAGCGGCTCCCGTCACCAACGGGGATTTTATTGTCCTTGAAACCGAGGATGGAATGGCGAGCCTCACGGGCAATGCAAACCAGGCCTTTGTCAAAATCAATGAGCTCCTCGACCACCTGAACAGCGGCAAGGGGATGGCTGGCAGGCTTATTTCGGATGAGAAGATGGGAGGCGAGTTGGCTGAAACCATCAACAGCCTGAAAAACACAACTGCGGAGCTCTCAAAAGTAACGCAGAAGGTCGCGCATGGAGATGGACTCCTTCCCAAACTCCTCAATGACAAGGCGATGGCAAAAAATACCGGAGAAACCATTGAACGACTTAACGAGGCGGCATTGAAAACCCAGGCACTGATCACCAAGCTCAATGATGAAAAAGGTACTCTGGGACATCTCTCCTCCGATCCGACACTCTATAACAACCTGTCACGGACACTCTCTTCGCTTGATTCGGTGCTCGTTGACCTGAAAAGAAAACCGGGTCGCTATGTCAAGTTCTCACTCTTTTAAATCCCGATAACGAGTGCAATTACTTCGCATCATAATCCTTTCGTGCATGCTCCTTGCGGGGGGGGGTGTTGCAATTACGGAAAAGCTTCTTGCCCACGATTTCAGACCGCTTGAAGCCACTATGGAAAAAGCGGTCAGCGACACGGTTTTTCCCGGTGCAAGCCTTGCCGTTCTCTACAAAGGGGAGGTTGTTTTTCACAAGGCTTTTGGCAGAATGACCTACAGCCTCCAAAGCCGCCCTGCCGAAACAACAACCCTCTACGATCTTGCCTCACTGACCAAGGCTGTGGCCACAACAAGCATCGCAATGGAACTGGTCGAGCGCGATTCACTTTCGCTTCAAGCTGCGGTATCACACTACCTGCCGGGCTTTGCTAAGAATGGCAAGGAGAGGGTGACCATTGAGCAACTCATGCGCCACACCTCCGGGTTACGAGCCCACACTTTTTTTGCGAAAAGCTGCACCACACCTGAAGAGCTCTTCAAGGCTATTGAGGCCGATACACTGTTAACCGCCCCCGGCACAAAGACACTCTACAGCGACTTCAACTTCATGCTTCTCGGCAAAATCATTGAAAACATAACCGGCCATACCCTTGCCGCCAACTTTCACCAGCGATTTGCCGCGCCGCTTGGCATGAGTTCGACCATGTTTACACCACCTCCATCGCTCGCCTGGCGCATTGCACCGGTGGAACAAGATACACTCTGGCCATTCAAAGTGCCGCGACCGCTCGTCAACGACCAGAATGCAGCCCTTCTCGATGGCATTGCCGGCCATGCCGGACTTTTTTCGACCACAGGCGACCTGCTTGTCATGATGAAGATGATCATGCAGGGTGGAAGCCTCAACCACCGCGACTATTTCCGCCCTGCCACCCTCCGGAAGTTTCTCTCCCGAACAGAGTATCCCCGGGCCATTGGATGGGATCTGTGCTCTCTTGACGGCCACTCTTCAGCCGGAGAACTCTTTTCCAGCTCATCCTATGGCCATCTTGGCTACACCGGAACCAGCATTTGGGTCGATCCTGAAAAAGAGCTTGCCGTCATTCTGCTGAGCAACAGGGTCTACCCTTCATCAGAAAATATTAAAATCCGCAAATTCCGCCCGCTGCTCCACAACAGCGTCGTCCAATGCCTCGGCTTGCAGCTCAGGCAAACAACCCCTTCATCGGCACAATAGGAAGCGGAACCAGCTTCAGCGACTCCTGACGGAAAATCGAGTTGGCCGCGATGCGTCCGGTGAAAGCCGCCGCCTCCATGAGAAAAACCGGCGCATCAACCTTTACCCAGTCTCCAGCAAGAAAGAGATTTGAAAAGGGCGTTGCAATGCCGGGACGGCGGGCATGATCGCCCGGAGCCCACCGCGAAAAATTGGACTGCATCATGAAGAGCTCCTGCAACACCTTCGCATCAACGCTTTCAGGAAAGATGGTATGAAGCTCCTGAAGCATCGTCGCCTTGATCTCCTCTTCCGGCCTGATATCTTTTGGTGCAATGGCATAAGCATGCAGTTCAACCACTGTTCCACCATGCTTTTTTGCCCACGAGATGAAGGGCTCCTGAAAATGCGAGTAGAGAGAGACGGAATCGGTGTAGGTATAGCCCGACACGGTATAGAAGGGAAACTCCGCCGAATCAAGCGGACGGTCAATCCAGAGACGGTAAACCGCATAAGGATCTGCCTCTCCGAGTGAATCCACCTTCGACTCAAATACGGGACGGCCTAACTGCGAAGCTTTTACCAATTCACGGGTACCCCGCACGTTGGAAGCCACAATACAATAATCACAGGCGAGCAGCTCCCCGGAGGCCCCTTCACGCTTCACAATCACCTTTCCTCCTTCCTCCACAACAGCAAGCCTTGCAAGCGGAGCCTTGGGTGGCCCACTCACCGGAGTACCTGTTGCATCATAGCGCCCGGCATGACAAGGGCAATAAAAGCCGCCGGTAAGCAGATCGGGGCTGACCGGACATCCAATATGGGTGCAGCGTCCGTCATAGGCCACGTAACCGCTCCCTTTTCGCCCGACCATGATCGGCACACCATCAGCAGTAGCAAACGCAGCAAAACCCTTTGGTGGAACCGCCGAAGACTTAATGCTCAAAAAGAGGGCGCTACCACTCTCCGGCGAATCGACCACAACCCCTGAAACC
Source organism: uncultured Chlorobiaceae bacterium (assembly GCA_903840935.1). Lineage (GTDB taxonomy): Bacteria > Bacteroidota > Chlorobiia > Chlorobiales > Chlorobiaceae > Chlorobium. The sequence continues at coordinate 4,729 of CAIMHT010000076.1, read as the reverse complement.
CTCTCCCCTTCAACCTTGAGGCTCCTTGCGGTGCTCCCCTTCTGAAGCGTCACCCCAAGCTCTTTCAGTTTGGCCTCAAGAGGGTTAATGAGAGCACTCATACAGTCGCGATTGGTTATTTTGAAGGCAAGCCCCTCCGGACTACCCAAAAAATAAAAGTGGAAATAGCGAAGCGCCTCAGCCGCCGACAACATCTCCATGCGGTTCATCGTCGCATCCGCAAAAGGGTGCAGCACCGTATCAACAAATGCAGGGAGCGCCTCACCATTGCGGCAATAGGTCATAAAATCGATCGAATCATACTTGCTGAAACTCCTCTTGTACTCATACCGAAAGAGCTCCCCCATTGAGGACAACCCTTTGGAATTTTTCACAAAGGAGATCAAATCAAGCCGACGTGACTGCCCGACAATAGAGAGGACATTGGGGGGAAACAACTTCGGCGTCTGGCCAAAAATTTCTTCAGGAGAGTCTTTAAAAATGATAGGATAACCGGGAGATGCCATAAAAACATCCTGCTTGACGCCAGCGTAGGCAAACAACTCATTGAGATTGTAGTACTGATCAAAAAAGCCATGAAAGCCATGCTCCACCGGAAAACGCTCACCAAGGGCATCAAGATCCCAGCCGGTAAGCTTGCCACCCAGCGCAGCAGATGATTCTACCAGCGTCACCTGAAAACCCTTTCGGGCCAGCTCCATAGATGCGCTGATCCCGGCCAGGCCGCCGCCGATAACCACCACCTTTTTTGGTCGCTCAAGCCTCTCCTTCCTCCCCGCCTCCTCAACGCCCTGGCTGTAAAACTCCTTTCGAGGCTGATAATAGCCAACCAGCCCTGCGGTTCCTGCCACAGCAACAGAGGCTCCAATACCCGTGCGCCGCAGCATTGTTTTTATAAACTCACGTCGTTCCATAAGATAAAGAGAGGGTTACATCGGAAGGAAAAATCCTGTTTCTAACCTTTATATTTTACTTTAACGATAAATAGTTGTTTTAGCAACCTTGCAAATTAAAACCTTGCACCGCCCGATGGCTGACCCTTCCACCACTCTTGCCCGCCAGATCCGCAAGGAGGCTGCGCGGCTCGGATTTGCCGCCGTTGGCATTTCCTCTCCGGTGCCGCAAGCTGTTGCCATGCAGCACTATACCGCCATGTTGCGCGATGGGCGGCATGGCGAGATGGGCTACATGGAAAAACAGATGGCGGAGCGGGCCGATCCCTCGCTGCTCTTTGCGGGCCTGCACACCATCATCTCTGCGGCAATCAGTTATAATTATCCGATCCATTATGGTGAAGGCCTGCCAAAAATATCGAAATATGCCCTCATCGACGACTACCACACCGTTCTCAGGGAAAAACTTGAGGCTCTCGTTGCGGCTATACAATTGCTGGTAGAAGAGCCTCTTCATGCAAGAATCACCGTTGACAGCTCTCCAATCCTTGAAAAAGCGTGGGCCGAAGAGGCCGCCATCGGAAAAACAGGAAAAAACACTCTTTTGAAGATACCCTCAGCCGGGTCGTATCTTTTTCTTGGAGAGATTCTTGTAGACCGGGAGATCGTATCCACAAAATTTGCACTACCCAACTATTGCGGCAGTTGCAGCAACTGTCTTGAGCGTTGCCCTACCGGAGCACTGCTCGAACCGGGAAAAATTGATGCGACAAAATGCATCTCCTACCTGACGGTGGAGCTGAAACGTGACTTTACAACTGAAGAGGCGGCAATGATCGGCGAGTGGCTGTTTGGATGCGATCTCTGCCAGGATGTTTGCCCCCATAACCGACAGACAACCATCACGGCAAATGAGTCGTTTGTGTTGCGACAAAATCTGGTGAACATCACGACAGAGACAATTCTGAACCTCACCAAATCAGGCTTTCGTAAACTTTTTTATGGGACTCCGATATTCCGCATCGGCCTCAGGCGTCTCAAACGCAACGCCCGGGCAGTAGCGGATAATCTGAAAAAAGCAGGACTGGCAACCAGGATTTAGAGCTTATGACCCCACCTGAGAACAGGAGTGAACAAGGTTATCGATTAACCAGTTTCATCATGGTTTCGGGATAGCGCTCACCGGCTGCCGCCCCCTTGGGCAGCGCTTCATTGATTTCGGCCATTTCAGCCTCGTTGATGATCACGGAGCCTGCTGCGATATTCTCCTCAAGATAGCTCCTGCGCTTGGTGCCCGGAATCGGCACGATATCGTTACCCTGTGCCAGCACCCAGGCGAGAGCAAGTTGTCCGGCGGTAATCCCCTTCCGGCTGGCAATGACCTTGATACGGTCCACCAGCTCAAGGTTTTTCATAAAGTTTTCACCCTGAAAGCGTGGAGAGTTGCGCCGGTAATCATCAATGGCGAAATCATCAGGGCTATTCAGGTGTCCCGTGAGGAATCCGCGCCCAAGCGGGCTGTAGGGTACAAAACCGATACCAAGCTCTCTCAAAGTGGGGAGAATCTCATCTTCCGGGTCTCGGCTCCAAAGGGAGTACTCACTCTGCAGGGCACTCACCGGATGGACGGCATGAGCACGACGGATGGTTTCAACACCAGCCTCGGAGAGACCGATATAGCGTATCTTGCCCGCCGTAACAAGATCGGCCATGGCTCCGACGGTCTCTTCAATCGGCACATCAACATCCACACGATGCTGATAGTAGAGATCAATATGGTCAACGCCCAGCCGCTTCAACGAGCCATCACATGATGAACGGACGTATTCCGGCCTCCCGCTGATACCGGTGATGGGTGCCCAGCCACCATCAACTGATGGAGCGCTGCGCATGATGCCAAATTTGGTAGCAACGACAACCTGGTTGCGGCGACCCTTGATCGCCTTGCCAACCAGCTCTTCATTGGTATAGGGACCATACATATCGGAGGTATCAAGGAAATTCACCCCCAGATCGAGGGCAAGGTGGAGGGTGGCAATTGATTCCGCCTCGTCCCGCTTGCCATAAAAATCTGACATTCCCATGCAGCCCAAGCCCTGCGACGATACACTCAGCCCCTCTGTTCCAAGTTTTCTCTGTTCCATACTCTCTCTCCGTTTTTTTCGGTTCAGTGTTGTTCGTCAAGCCATAAAAAAAGATCGGGGCGCGCTACCTCTGTACAACCCCGATCTCATTTATTTTCAGTCATTCATCCCTTGTCTCAATGCTTGAAGTGGCGCATACCGGTAAAAACCATGGCAAGGTTGTTGGCATCTGCGGCCTCAATCACCTCGTTATCGCGGATGGAACCACCTGGCTGAATAACGGCAGTCACTCCAGCCTCGGCAGCAGCAAGCAGGCCGTCAGCAAAGGGAAAGAATGCATCGGAGGCAACAACCGATCCATGCAGGTCAAGGTTGACTTCAGAGGCCTTCCAGCGAGCAATTTTGGATGAGTCAACGCGTGACATCTGACCGGCGCCGACACCGTATGTCTGACGGTTTTTCACATAGAGAATGGTGTTCGACTTGATATGCTTGCAGATCTTCCAGGCAAACATCAAATCGGCAATCTCCTCTTCGGTTGGCTGCCGTTTGGTGACAACGGTCAAATCCTCTTTTGCCACAATTTTGCTGTCGCGCTCCTGGACGAGCATTCCGAACGGTGTTGACTTGAACTCCCAGCCGCCTTTAGGCAGGGCGCTCGTCTGCAGCACAAGCCTGCGATCTTTTTTCTTCATCAGCATTTCAAGCACGCCATCTTCAAAGGCGGGAGCAATGAGAATTTCGGTGAAAATTTCATTGACCGCCGTTGCCGCTTCAATGTCGAGAGGGCGGTTGAAAGCTATAATGCCGCCAAACGGGGCCTGGGTATCGGTTGAAAATGCCCTGCGATAGGCTTCGGCAAGCGTTGGAGCCTGCGCAACACCGCACGGGTTGGTGTGTTTGACAATGACCACCGTCGGCTCCTCACCACGGAACTCCTCAATCAGGGTGACGGCTGCGGCAATATCGAGCATGTTGTTATAGGAGAGCTCCTTGCCATGCAACTTCTCGAAAAAGTCGGCAAAAGAGCGGGTACCGTTCTCATCGGTCAGGCGGTAGAGCCCTGCGCTCTGATGGGGATTTTCACCGTAACGCATATCAAGCTCGCGCTCAAGGCTGACCGTCATCTTTGTCGCCGCCTCTTGCTGCACTCCCCCAACAGCTCCTGCCAGGTATGAGGCAATGGCGCGGTCATAACGGGACGTGAGTTCAAAAACCTTCAATGCAAGTGTCAAGCGGGTCGTTCTTTTCGTAGCACCGTTATTTTCCCGCATCTCCTGCAACACAAGCGCGTAGTCAGCACTGTCGGTGACCACCGTTACCGACTCGTTGTTCTTGGCTGCGCTCCGAAGCATGGAGGGTCCGCCAATATCAATATTTTCTATGGCATCCTCGAACGTTACGTCCGGTTTTGCGACTGTAGCCTCAAAAGGATAAAGGTTTACCACTACAAGATCAATAAAGCTGATTCCGTTTTCGGCCGCCTGTTTGACATGATCCGGATTTTCTCTGACGGCAAGCAGTCCGCCATGTATTTTCGGGTGAAGAGTTTTGACCCGTCCATCCATGATTTCCGGAAATCCGGTAATAGTTGAGATAGAGGCTGCGCTGACACCTGAATCCTGCAGCGACTTCAAGGTTCCCCCTGTTGAGAAAATTTCAACGCCCATGCCACTCAACTCCCGGCAAAATTCAACAATACCGGTTTTATCAGATACAGAGACCAGCGCCCGCTTGATGACAGGATCAGAC
>CAIMHT010000075.1 GCA_903840935.1 uncultured Chlorobiaceae bacterium | reverse complement strand
TGGACGGTTGAACCAACAACAAAAAACAGGTAACACACAGAAACAAACATGCCGGATAGGCGGAAAAACCTCGACGAAGAAACGGGAATTCTTTTTGTACCGTCGCAACTCAGGCGAGATGGACAGAAAATGTTAACAAATTAATTACAATAATCATAATTATAGTTACTACTTTGCTACTATTTTATGACTAAAGTGATTTTATAGCGATCCGCCTGGGCATACCTCCCCCATGTCAGCATGATGCAATAACGGGTTATGGCAACAAGGCGAATCGAGCCGGATGAACCCGCTTCTCCCTGCTCATAGGGGGTATCAGCATAGATGCGCCCTATACTTGCCGGTTTGATTTTATAGAACAAAAGGAGTGAGTATGGGCAACAGAGCTCTTGGTAAACGCTCTTTCACCAAGGGAGAACAACGCTGAAGGAAAACTTGCTGGAGCAAAAATTTAAAGCGTTACAAGACTTAAAAAAGACTGCCCACTCCCCGCCCGATTCGGCTTGACGGCATCAAGGCTATCAAAGCATGGCTGATGATCTGCGCCAGGAAGAATCCTGAGTTGTGCCACTTAGTGCGACAGTTCTGAATTCAAGAGACTACTGAGCACGCTGCCTGCAAAGTCACCGGTATCCATCTGCATCACGAGCACCTCGCCGGTTTGTTCATTACGAATATGAGCTTCATGCACCTGCAAGAGCTCTTTCCGGATCTGCCGTAATGATCGCTTCGTATTGATCTCAAGGTATTTGCCCATCATCAAGCCCATGAAGCAGACGAGCATGTGGGCCCTGATTGCTTCCTGGGTGCGATGGAAGATCGGCCTGGCCTGTAGGTCAGACTTGCTCATGCGGAACGCCTGTTCCACATGCCAGAGGTCATGGTAGTATGCGACCACCTCGGCGCTCGACATCGTTTTCTCTGGGATGTTTGTGACATAGCCCTTGACGCCGAGCAATTTTTCGGTCTTTGCCTGAAGAACCGTGTCGAAGATGAACGACTTGTCCTTCTTTTTGGATTTCTTGACGAACTTGGCCCGCCGACCGGGTTCGTTGCGCTCAAGCAGGTCAAGCGCCCGCTTGACCTGCTTGTCGAACTCCCGTTTGTCTTTCTTGTACCGGGCATCGGAGAACTCGCAGATCATGGTGGCATTCTCGACAGCCACATAGATGAATCGGTGCATTGCCTTGTCCGTACGGGGCAGCGTTCGATCAATCTGATCGATGAATCCCGCTGCGGTGCTCGCCAGCCTGGCCCCCACGATGTAACAGTACCCTTCCTTCTCGAGTTGCTGCATGTTGGCTTTCGAGAGCATGGCGGCATCGGCCACGATTACCGGCTTGGTTTCGCCGACCCGTTCCTGAAATCGGCGCACGATGGCCAGCATGGTATGGCCTTCGAAGGTGTTGCCTTCGAACACCTCGTGCATTACTGGAAACCCTGAGCGGGTGGTGATCAGGCCGATGACGATCTGCGGCTGCATCGGCTTGTTGTCCTTGGAGAAACCCGGTTTCTGGAAGTCGTATTCCTTGAAGGACTCGAAGTACAGCGTGGTGACATCGTACAGCACCAGACTGAACTTCTCTTGCAGTTCGTCATGAGCGGTCTGGATAGCGGCGCCCTCGATCGCCGCCTGATGCTCAAGAAGCTTCGGTAGCATGCGCTGGAGCGTCCTTCTGGCATACTGGACATTGAAATGCGACTCCAGAAGTTCCAGCGTCCTCAGTTTCGAGGCTGGCTCGATGATGCGCATGAGCGCCAGATCCAGATACAACTCGGGTAGGTCGCCAAGGCCGCATTTTCGGGCACAGGCCAGCAGTACCTTGCGGGCAAACTGATGAGTGACACCGATAAGTTTGGAGCGGGTAAAAGCATCCTGAAACGATGAGGGGGGAGGCGGGGGCGAAGTTTCGGCAAAGAGGTTTGGTTGCCTGCAATGGGTTTCGGCGTATTGTCGGGCCTCGGCCATCAACAGTTCCAGCTCGTGCTCAGAATGAGCACTGCCGATATGCTTGAGGGAGGAACGCTGCTTCCCTTTGTTCTGGACTACCTGGACCGCAGTTGCCCCAGATGCTGTCCGAACTGTTCTGATTGTCAAATCTCCGCGCATGGACGCAAGATACCATTAGTGCGAAAACTCGGAAATCAAAAAATGCTAACCGAAAATAAAAAAATGACTTAATTTTTCGGGTCGGCAGATTTTAAAAAAGTGGCACAACTCAGGAAAATAACAAAAAAAAGGGAGATGCGAATCTCCCTTTTTTTTGCCTAATCTCTCCTGTCAGAACAGATTACCGCTCATTAGCGAATCCCTCACGAGTTGCAGGCTCTTCGACAGTTTCCACAGAAGAACTTTCCTGACCTTCACCCGTCAGTTTTATAGCTTTATACCGCTTCAATCCCGTACCGGCAGGAATCAGCTTGCCGACAATCACGTTTTCCTTCAGACCTGCGAGATAGTCAACCTTTCCGGCAACAGCCGCGTCAGTCAGCACCTTGGTGGTTTCCTGGAACGATGCCGCAGATATCACGCTCTCTGTCTGAAGAGCCGCGCTTGTTATGCCAAGCAGCACCGGGTGCGAAGTTGCCTGAAGGGCAGGCTCAAATGCAATCATGTTTTTACTGTTCTTGCGAAGCTCACGATTCAGCTTGGTAATGTCACGTACCTTGTGAAGCTGACTGTCCTGAATCCTTGCAGGAGCATCACCTTTTTCCGTAATGCGTACCTTTTCGGCAATACCATGGTTTGACTCAACAAAGGCGCTCCGGTCAATCAGGTCACCAGGCAGCAGATCGGTGTCACCTGGCTCTTCAACCCGCACCTTCTGAAGCATTTGGCGGACAATAACCTCAAGATGCTTGTCGTTGATCTCGACACCCGCATTGATCTGGTAAACTTTCTGGATTTCGTTGACAAGATACTGCTGCACCGCATTTGGTCCCTGGATTCGCAGGATATCCTGCGGCGAAACAGCACCGTCAGTCAGCGGATCGCCAGCCTTGACTTCGTCACCCTCATTGGCAAGTACATGTTTACCAACCTGTACGTAATAGATCTTTTCTTCGCCAAAATCGTTTTTAACCTTGATCTCCTTGCTGCTCCTGCGCTGTGAACCAAAGCTGACATAACCGTCAATTTCAGTAACGATAGCCGGATCGGTAGGAATACGGGCTTCGAACAGCTCAGTAACTTTTGGCAGACCGGCGGTAATATCACCACCGACACGATCAAGATTTCTTGGCACCTTGGCCATGATATCGCCAGGCTCAACCTTCTGTCCATCTTCAACATAAAGGTTTGACTTGATCGGCACAGGATAGGTCTTTCTTACCTCGCCGCTTGCGTCAATAATCATCAACCTCGGCTCCCGTGTTTCTGTAGCTCTCAGCTTGGAACGCCAGTTGATAATCGTGTGCTGCGAAAAGCCGGTTTGAGGATCAACTTCTTCCTTATAGGTTACCCCTTTTTCGATATCGGCAAACTTGATAATACCCGGAATTTCTGCAATGATCTGGGTGCTGTTTGGCTCACTGCTGAACATCACCTGATCTTTTTTGATAAGAGAGCCATTTTTGCAATGCAGATGCGCTCCATGCGGAACGATGTTCCGTTTCAGGATCTTTCCGGATTCAGGATCGGCAATATTGATCTTGCCGTTTTTCTGAATAACAATGATCCTCACATCGGCAACGCCATCCTCGTTAATAGCGGTATGCTCAACGGTCTTGATATCCTCAAACTGAATCTGGCCATCATAGAATGCCTTGGTCTCAGTTTCGGATATGCCGCCCTGTGCCGTACCACCCTGGTGGAACGTACGAAGCGTAAGCTGTGTTCCAGGCTCTCCGATCGACTGTGCTGCAATAACACCAACAGCTTCACCGATTTCAACGAGCTCATGTACCGAGAGGTTTGTTCCATAACATTTCGAACAGATGCCGATTTTAGACTCACAGGTCAGCACTGAACGGATCTCAGCCTCTTCAACACCGGCCGTCTCCTGAATGAGTTCGGCAAGTTCTTCGGTAATGATCTCTCCTGAATTGACAATAACCTTGTTGTTCAGGGTATCGTAAATCTCGCGGGCAGCAACACGACCCTTGATTTTTTCACGGAACTTGATCTGGCCGCTTGTCTCTTCTTCAATATTGCGATGTACATAGAGCCCACGCGTTGTTCCGCAGTCATCAATGGTAACAATGACATCCTGCGCCACATCATGAAGTCTCCGGGTCAAATAACCGGCATCGGCAGTTTTCAGCGAAGTATCGGACAGACCCTTACGTGCACCGTGTGTTGAAATGAAATACTCAAGAACGGTAAGTCCCTCCTTGAGGTTCGAGATAATCGGGTTTTCAATAATTTCACCCGGCTGCCCCGACATGGATTTCTGCGGACGGGCAATAAGACCCCTCATACCGGTCAACTGACGCACCTGCTCCCTGGAGCCACGGGCTCCGGAATCAAGCATCATATAGAGCGGATTAAAACCTTCACGATCTTTTTTCAGCTTCTGGTATGACTCTTCAGCAACAATATTGGAGGTTTTCTGCCAGACGTCAACGATCTGGTTGTAGCGTTCATTATCAGTAAGCGTACCGCGATTGTACTCCTTGACAACCTTGGTGCTGTCACGCTGTGCACTCTTGATATGCTTTGCCTTGGTTTCAGGCACAATGGCATCTGAAAGACCAACCGAAAGGCCACCCTTCATCGCATAATGGAAACCGACCTCCTTGATATTGTCAAGGAATTTGGCTGTTTCAACGTTACCAACTTCGCTGCTCAGTCGCCCGATCAGCTCCTTTGCAACTTTCTTGTCAATTACGCGGTTGATAAAGCCTATTTTGTCCGGCACATTCTGGTTGAAAATCACCCTACCAACCGTCGTGAGCAATATGGACTTCTTCTCAATCTGCGATTTTAGCCAGGCAGACTTTTCCGGAGCCAAATTGACCATGGTATCAAGAACGCGAAGCGAATCAAATTTCTGGTCAATCTCGCCGGTGTACTGGACGAATATCTGCGCATGCAAACCGACGCGCTCTTCATTATAGGCGATAAGCACATCTTCCGGGCTGTAAAATATCTGCGCCTCTCCGACATCTCCAGAGCGCGATTTGGTCAGATAATACATGCCGAGTACCATGTCCTGTGAAGGAACCGTAACCGGTTTGCCTGACTGGGGCAAAATCAGATTATGGGACGACAGCATAAGCAGTGAAGCCTCAAGCTGCGCCTCCTGCGACAGAGGAATATGCACAGCCATCTGGTCACCGTCAAAGTCAGCATTGAACGCCGTACAGACCAGCGGATGGATCTGAATCGCCTTGCCTTCAATCAAGAGCGGCTGGAAAGCCTGGATACCGAGGCGGTGAAGCGTTGGTGCCCTGTTGAGCAGCACCGGGCGGCCATCAATGACCTTTTCAAGAACATCCCAAACAATCGGATCTTTTTTGTCAATCAATTTCTTGGCTGATTTGACCGATTTTGCAATGCCACGATCGACAAGACGACGGATCACAAAGGGCTGGAAGAGTTCAATAGCCATGCTTTTCGGCAGGCCACACTCATGCAGTTTCAATTCCGGACCAACCACAATAACCGAACGACCAGAGTAATCGACCCTCTTGCCCAGCAGGTTCTGACGGAAACGACCCTGCTTGCCTTTCAGGGCATCGGAAAGTGATTTCAGCGGCCTGTTCGACTCGCCTGTCTTGACCGCATTAGCCTTACGGGAGTTATCGAACAGGGCATCAACAGCCTCCTGGAGCATTCTCTTTTCGTTTCGCAGAATAACCTCCGGGGCACGAATATCTATAAGCTTTTTCAAGCGGTTGTTGCGGATGATAACCCTGCGGTAAAGGTCATTGAGATCGGACGTCGCAAAGCGACCGCCTTCAAGAGGAACAAGCGGACGAAGTTCAGGAGGAATAACCGGAACCACTTCCATCACCATATATTCCGGCTTGTTGCCTTCATAAACATAGGGTTCGGGAAGTTCATCCTCCGGAAAGAGCCCCTGAGGCTTTTTCCGGGTTTTCTTGTGCGGCTCATAACTTTTTCTGAACGCCTCGACAACCTTCAGCCTTTTGAGTGCATCTGCTCTTTTCTGTTCCGAGTTACTCTCTTTGAGCACTTTGCGCAAGTGTATCGCCGATGCATCAAGATCAATGTTCTTGAGAAGCATATGAATAGCCTCTCCGCCCATTTTGGCGACAAACTTCTCCGGATCTGAATCCTCAAGATCCTGGTTATCTTCATACTCGGTGATAATCTGGAAATACTGCTCTTCAGTCAGACGATCAAGTTTCTTGATCCCCTGTTTTTCACCAGGTTCACCGGGATTGATGACAACATAGACCTCATAATAGATAATCCTTTCGAGTTCCTTTGTCGAAAGGTCAAGCAACGCTCCGATCTTGCTCGGAACCGAGCGGAAAAACCAGGTATGCACAACAGGAACCGCCAGGGCAATATGGCCCATACGCTCCCTGCGAACACTCTTGGTTGTAACCTCGACACCACAGCGATCGCAGATGATTCCTTTATAGCGAACGCGCTTGTATTTACCGCAATAGCACTCCCAGTCCTTGGTCGGACCAAATATCTTTTCGCACATCAGACCGTCACGTTCAGGCTTGAACGTGCGGTAGTTGATGGTCTCCGGCTTCAGTACCTCGCCCCTTGAATGAGCAAGAATGCTTTCGGGTGACGCAATGCTAAACTTTATTCTTGAAAATTCACCTTTTAAGGGCGATGCTCCCTGTGAAAAAATCATAGTCAATATCCCTGGTTAAAACGACTCTGTTGAACGTCCGTTAATGATGTACACGCCAATTAACACATTACTAAGGAACCTTGTCGTCAATACGTATCTCAAGACCCAAGCCCTGCAGCTCTCTGACGAGAACATTGAAGGATTCAGGTATTCCTGGCTCAGGCAGGTTCTGACCTTTCACAATAGCTTCATAGGTTTTGTTCCGGCCTATCACATCATCTGATTTGACCGTCAGCATCTCCCGCAAGATATTGGCTGCTCCATAAGCCTCAAGAGCCCAGACCTCCATTTCACCAAACCTCTGACCACCAAACTGCGCCTTACCACCAAGCGGTTGCTGGGTTATGAGCGAGTATGGACCAGTGGAACGGGCATGAATCTTGTCATCGACCAAGTGACTCAGTTTGAGCATGTAAATATAGCCTATGGTCACTTCGTCATCAAACCGCTCGCCGGTACGCCCATCAAAAAGACTTACCTTTCCATGAGCAGGAAGACCAGCCCTTTCGAGCTCTTTCTGTACTTCCTCATAGGTGGCACCATTGAAAATCGGTGTTTTGAACTTGACACCCAACTTTTTGGCCGCCCAACCGAGCGATGTTTCATAAAGCTGTCCAATGTTCATACGGCTCGGTACACCAAGCGGGTTGAGCACAATATCAACCGGAGTACCATCTGCCATAAACGGCATATCCTCAATCGGCAGAATTTTGCCCACAACACCTTTATTGCCGTGCCGACCGGCCATCTTGTCGCCAACCTGTATCTTTCGCTTCTGGGCAATATAAACCTTGGCAAGCTCCTCAATTCCTGGAGGAAGTTCATCGCCAACGTTAATCTTGTACTTGTCATTGTCCCGCTCATCAGCCAGATCCTTGAGCATGAAACGGAACTCTTTGACAAGGCGTACCACATTGTCATTTACTTTTTTGGAATCCGTCACCCCTTTTGAAAAGTCAATCGACTCAAGAAACGGCATGGAACTGAACTTCGCAAGAAGCGCATCATCAAACAACGTCTCTTCAGCGATAAGCTCTTTGCCTTTATCGCTATAGACTCCTGTCGAACTCTTGCCTCCAAGCAGCTGTTTTACCCATTTGGCAAAACGCTTGCGCAGGTCATACTCTTTAGCATCAAATTTCCTGTCAACAAGCTCAAGCTTTTCCTTGACATCCATGCCAACTTTTTTCTTGCGGCTGAAAAGCTTTGTCTTGATGACAATACCCTTCATTCCTGCAGGCACATGCATTGACGCATCCTTGACATCGCTTGACTTGTCGCCAAAAATCGCCCTGAGCAGTTTCTCTTCCGGCGTTGGATCACTCTCTCCTTTCGGAGTTATTTTTCCAACCAGAATATCCCGCTCCTTGACTTCAGCACCAATGCGCACAATACCGTTTTCATCAAGGTTTCTGAGCGCTTCATCACTGACATTATAAATATCACGGGTAAACTGTTCCTCACCGCGTTTGGTATCGCGGACATTGGCCTCGAATTCGTGAACATGAATTGAGGTAAAGACATCGTCATAGACGAGGCGTTCACTCAGAATGATTGCATCCTCAAAGTTATAGCCACGCCAAGGCATGAAGGCCACCAACACATTTTTTCCAAGAGCAAGCTCTCCATTCTCGGTCGATGAACTATCGGCAAGCACCTCACCTTTTTCAACACGCTGGCCAATCCGCACCAGAGGCTTCTGTGAAATACAGGTATCCTGGTTGGATCGCTTGAACTTGATCAACTTATAGGTCTTCAATCCCTCATCAGGATCAAGCATCGACAGGCGAACATCATTATCAGTACTGAGATCGTACCGTATCTGGATATATTCGGCCGTCACATCTTCGAGTACCCCGGCTCCTTCCGCAACAATGACTGAACGGGAATCCCTGGCAACCTTGGCTTCCATGCCAGTACCAACCACTGGGGCTTCGGAGGTCAGCAGCGGAACCGCCTGACGCTGCATGTTTGCACCCATCAATGCGCGGTTACCGTCATCATGCTCAAGAAAGGGAATCAAAGCCGCAGCCGCGCTGACAATCTGTACGGGAGAAACGTCCATAAAATTAACATCCTCAGCCGCAACAACAGGATAGTCACCCTTTGTCCTGGCCTGAACCGTCTCTACCGCAATTCTTTTGTTCTCATCAAGAGGAGCACTGACCGGTACGGTAATCTTGTTTTCCTCATCCTCAGCCGAAAGCATCAGGACCGTATCGGTAACCTGGCCTTTATCGACAACACGATAAGGCGTCTGGATAAACCCTTTATCGTTAATCTCCGCATAGACAGACAGAG
>CAIMHT010000074.1 GCA_903840935.1 uncultured Chlorobiaceae bacterium | reverse complement strand
TGCCTTTGCGCTGATGACGAATCATCTGCACATCCTGCTCAAAAGCGGCGAGAGCGGACTTTCAACCTACATGCGCCGCCTGCTTTCCGGTTATGCCCAGTTCTACAACCGTCGTCATAAAAGAGCAGGGCATCTTTTCCAGAACCGTTACAAATCGATTATCTGTGAAGAGGAGGCCTATTTTGACAAGCTAATTGCCTATATCCATCTCAATCCACTGAAGGCAGGCATTGTTGAGTCTTTTGAGGAACTTGCACGATACCCGTGGAGCGGCCATGCGGTGTTAATGAAACGAATGCACCATAACTGGTTTGACCGGGATTATGTCTTGCGTTTTTTCGGAAGTACGGACGGGAAGGCACGAAAAGCATACCTTGTGTTTCTTGAGGAGGAGATGGGTATTGATCGTGAGTCAAAACTCTCGGGAGGCGGTCTCGTTCGTTCGCATGGCGGTTGGTCGCAAGTGCTGTCGATGCGCAAACAGGGGTTGAAGGAGCAGGGTGATGAACGGATTCTGGGGAGCGGAGAGTTTGTGCAATCGCTGCTTGCAGAGGCCGAAGAGTCTATAGCTAATCAGCTTCCTGCAGGTGAACGGCTGGAACAGGTGCGGTATGACATTGCTGTGGCTTGCGAGAACGCCGGAATCTCTGTTGCATTTTTTCGATCAGGGAGCCGGACCGGAACACTGCCAGCGTTGAGAAAGTCTCTCGCCGTAAAGTTTACCGGTGAGTATGGACTGTCACTGGCCGAGACCGCAAGGCAGATGGGAGTGACGACAAGCGCAGTGAGTTCTATGATACGAAAACGATGATGTCTTGAGAGTTTTATCGCTATTCAACAACGTCCCCTATGGAGAAAAGCCTATTGTGCCGTCGGCGCCGGGTTATATATAATACCATGTAACGTTTTTACTGCTTGAGTTATTTATGGAAACCACTGCATCAAGGGAGCTTCTTCTCGATCTTTTTGAGGAATATTCGGAATGGTATATCAGCCTTGCAGAGGATTACGGCAGCCTGCCTCTTTCGATTTCAGGCATTGGGAACAACGGGCGCCAGTTCATCTACTTTCTTGATACCCCTCTGTATTTCATTCGGTAACGGTCAAGTTCGACACGATTGAATGGTCAAACCAGTTGGATCTTTATTCGGAGTTTTTGTATGAAAAAAGCGTAAAATCGGAGGCTTGACTGATTGAGCGATACCGACCGATATTTTTCTGGTCCCAAGGTTGTTGAGCATTTACAGCACTCTCTTCCTCAAGTTGAGGAGGGTAAAACCACGGTTCTCAAAATATCAGCTATCAAAAACAAGCTTGCTCTTGAATAAAGGGTTATGCGCCTGTCTGCGGCCCTTGTTTCAGCAGTGAAACTTTGAAAAAGTGATGATTATATTGCAAGGTTGCGTGCATGCTGAACTCTGCATTTCCTGACGAAAGTATGCGCCATCAGGAAGATAATTTTTCAAACAGAGGAGAATTTATGAGAATGGTTCAGGGTGTCATTGCGCTGTTATTGCTTTTTGTCCTGAATAGTACGGCAAAGGGTGAGGAGTACCGGAATGTTGAGGTGAAGAAACTGATTACCTCGTCAACGTCGAGTAATGGTGAACCGCTGCTCTATCTTCGTACGGACAAACCTGAAGTAACAGCTCTTGTTGTCCGTTTTCCTCCCGGGGGTTCAACCGGCTGGCACAAGCATCCGGTTCCGGTTTATGCCTATATGCTGGAAGGGGAACTCACGGTTGAACTGAAAGATGGCCGTACCTTTGTTTTCAAAAAAGGTGATGCTATTCTTGAGGTCATCAATACCCTGCATAATGGCTACAATTCCGGCAGCGTACCGGCTTCTCTTGTTGTTTTTTATACCGGCGCGGTGGGTGTGCCGAACGTGATCAGGGAGGTGTCTGCGGTTGTCCCTGCGTTGCCTTGATGTCCGTGAAGACTCGCGTTTGTTGCATTAGGAATTATATAAACCCTAACAAGAGGAGATGACCTTTCATGAAAAAAAAGTTTGTATTACTTGTTGCTGCCGTCCTGTTGGCTTTTCCATTGCTGACATCGGCTGCACCAATCAAGATCGGTTTTATCAACTCAATCACCGGTAAAGAGGCGCAAATTGGCGAGAATCTGACTAACGGCATTGCCATGGCGATTGAAGATCTGAAGGCAAAGGGGATTCAGGTAGATCTTGTCAAGGAGGACGATGGAGGTGATCCGAAAAATGCTCTTGCAGCTTATGAAAAGCTGGTAACCCGGGATGGTGTTATCGGTGTTGTTGGCCCCTATACCTCTGGCTGTGCTAACGTGGTCGCTTCGAGGGCTGACCAGTATAAGGTTCCACTGCTCGTTCCTGCGGCGGCCAAGGAGGAGATTACCATGAAGGGGTACAAGAATGTTTTCCGCTTGAATGCTCCTGCCAATGTCTATTCAAGTGTGCTGATGAAAGCGGTGGCGCCGTATAAACCGAAAACCATAGCCTATGTCTATGCCGCAACTGATTTTGGCGTATCAACCGTCAAGACGGCCCAGGAGAATGCCGCTAAAATGGGGTTGAAGGAGGTTGCCAATGAAAAGTACCAGCAGGGACAGCTCGATTATCGTGCTTCGCTTGCAAAAGTCAAGGCGGCAAATCCTGATCTTGTTTTCCTTGTCTCCTATGATGCCGATGCTATTCTGCTGATGCGCCAGGCCAGGGAGATCGGGCTCACACCAAAGGCTTTTCTGGGTGCCGGTGCCGGTTATACGACGGCCCAGTTTGCCCAGCAGACTGAAATTTCAAATCTGGTTATTTCTGCCACGCAGTGGACTGATGATGTCAATTGGCCAGGTGCTGCCAGCTTTGCCCTTCGCTATAAGGCAAAGTATGCGAAGGATCCCTCCTATCATGCGGCCTGTGCTTATGAGGCGATGCGGATTATGGTCATTACGGCGTCAACTGCCAAAACTTCGGTCAAGCTTCAGGCCGCTCTTAAGGCGGGAAGCTGGAATGGTATTATGGGGCCGGTCCAATTCGCTGACTATGGCGGTTTTACCAATCAGAACAACCATTCCATGCTGGTGCAGCAAATTTCAGGCGCCAGTTATGAAACGGTCTATCCGGCTCAATTCAGTAAAAAGAAGCTGATCTATCCCTTCAAGCGTTAAGTTGCGGTTACTGTTCAGAGAGAATATGGTCCCATGGCGCTTCCGGAAAGTTGCTGGAGGCTTCTTTTTCCTTTCTTTTGCGTTATCGTTGTCAATGGAGTTAGATGGCCGATCAGTTCATTTTACAGGGAGATGTATCATGCTGTTTCTTCAAGCCTTGCTTTCAGGAATAATGACCGGTGGTGTTTATGCTCTTGCCGGAATAGGCATGTCGCTTGTTTTTGGTGTCATGAATATCAGTAATTTTGCGCATGGAGATTTGATGATGCTTGGCATGTATCTGGCATACTTTGCCTTTACGTTGCTGCATATCGATCCCTATCTGTCGCTGATTCTGATTATGCCCATAGCCTTTCTGTTTGGCTTTTTGATGGAAAAAGTCTTTATCAGCCGCGTTATTTCTCACCCTCATCAAAATCAGATACTGCTGACTGTTGGTCTTGGTCTCATCATGAGTAATACCGCGCTTCTGGCTTTTACAAGCGACCCCAAAATACTGACAACCTCCTATTCGAGCAGCGCATTCAATATCCCCGGAGGTATTTACCTTTCTGTGCCCCTGTTGATCTCTTTTTTTATAACCTGCGGCATTACGGCCATTCTCTCTTTGTTCCTGTTAAAAACCAGTACCGGTATGGCATTGCGGGCAACGAGCCAAAACCGTGAGGCTGCGCAGTTAATGGGTATCAATGTGGCGAAAATGAGTGCAATCGCCTTTGGTATCGGTACGGCTTTGGCTGCAACCGCCGGTGCACTGATTGCACCGATCTATTATATCCACCCATTGGCAGGTCACAGTTTCTTGCTGAAGGCTTTTACTATATCTGTTTTAGGTGGTCTTGGCTCGGTTGCCGGGGCTGGAGTCGGGGGGTTGATTATTGGTGTTGTGGAGTCCATGTCATCAACCTACATCTCTTCAGACTGGAAGGATGTTGTGGTCTTTGTGCTCTTTCTTGCGATACTGCTTCTTCGTCCGCAAGGGTTGTTCGGTAAAAAGGGAGGGGAGTCATGAAACAGTTTGCTCTTATCGCTATGCTTGCGGTAATTGCTGCCGCTTTGCCGCTGTTTATTGGAGAGAACCCCTATATCACAGGAATCATGATTTCGGTTCTGATGATGGCTGCGCTCTCTTCGGCCTGGAATATTCTTGGTGGCTATGCAGGGCAGTACAGCTTTGGTCATGCCGCCTATTTTGGGGCTGGTGCCTACACCACCATGATTTTGATCACGCTCTACAATCTTAATCCGATTTTCTGCATGGCGGCAGGTATTGTTGTGGCCTGTATTATTGCCCTCATTACCGGCAGCATTGTTTTCCGGCTGCGCGGCCATTACTTTGCTCTTGCCTCTATTGCTGTGGCCGAAATTGTCCGTCTTTCGGTGCTTAATTTTGAGTTTACCGGAGGTGCACAGGGAATTCTGCTCTCTGATCTTTCGTTGTGGGGGCTTGATCTTAACAGTAAAAACCCTTTTTATTACGGGATGCTATTGGTGCTTGTTGTTACCCTCACCATCACAGCCTGGCTTCGAAAGTCGAAAACAGGGTTCTATCTGCAGGCAATCCGTGAAGATCAGGATGCTGCCGCATCACTGGGCATTAATATCTCCTTTTATAAAAACAGGGCACTGCTGATATCTGCGGCTTTAACCTCCGTCCTTGGCAGCCTCTATGGTCTCTATATCCGGTTTATTGATACTTCGGCAGTTCTTGACCTTCGGCTCTCTATTGAAATTATTCTGACCGCAATTATCGGGGGTGTCGGTACCTTGTGGGGGCCGGTTGTTGGAGCGCTCCTGCTGGTGCCGCTTGCCGAGGTGCTTCGCTCAAATCTTCTTGGAGATGCACTGGTCAAGGCCAGGCTGGTATCGGAAACGTCAGGAATGGGACTCTTTTTGAAAGAGAACCTGGCTCACGCTCATGTACTGGTCTATGGAATTATTACGGTGCTGTGCATTCTTTATCTGCCCAAAGGTATTTTTGGGCTTTTCCGGAGGGTGAAATGATCCGGCATCTTCTACATATCAGTCATGTCAGCAAGCATTTTGGCGGCAATGTTGCTGTTTCAGATGTCAGCTTTTCTGTTGATGAAAAACAGGTTTTTGGCCTTATCGGTCCGAACGGTGCAGGAAAGAGCACCTTGTTCAACTGCATTACGGGCTTTTTTCCGGCCTCGTCCGGAGAGGTAATTTTTGATAATAAAAAAATCAATGCCCTGCGGCCTGATGAAGTTTGCCGTTTGGGTATGGTACGAACCTGGCAGAGGGTCAAGCCATTGGGAAGTCTCACGGTGCTTGAGAACGTCATGATCGGGGCATTTTCCATAACCAGTGTTACCAGAGAGGCTGAAGCGATTGCCCGGGAAAATTTGCACGCAGTGGGATTGATGGATTATGCTGGCAAGCTTGCGGGTTTGTTGCCTATTGGTCTGAAAAAAAAGCTTGAGCTTGCGCGTGTGTTGGCTACCCATCCGAAAATGCTGCTTCTGGACGAAATATGTGGTGGGCTGAACCCTACGGAAACCGATATTATTCTTGAGATCATCCGAGGTATCCGGCAAAAAGGGGCGACCATTGTTTTTATTGAGCATGATATGAAAGCCGTTACTTCAATTTGTGACAGGATCGTTGTCCTGAATTCCGGCGAAAAGCTTGCCGAAGGCACGCCAGAAGAGATTACCAATAATCCTGATGTTATAGCCGCATACCTTGGAGGTGGCCACAATGCTTGATATTCAAAATCTGCATGCAGGATACGGTGAGATGCCTGTTTTAAGGGCCATTACTCTTGCTCTTGTTGAAGGAGAAATTGTCTCTGTTGTTGGCAGCAATGGCGCAGGTAAATCGACCCTGCTTAAAGCCATCTCGGGCATTATCAAATCAACTGGCACCATCACTTTTAATCATGAATCGCTTCATGCTCTTCCGGCGCACACCATTGTTCAGCGAGGGATAGTCCATGTACCTGAGGGGCGAAAGATTTTTCCGGATATGACCGTTGTTGAAAATCTGATGATGGGAGGTTACCTGCACCAGAAAGATCGCCAACTGAATCTGGAAAAAGTCTTTGCTCTCTTTCCGAAACTCGCTGAACGGCGCAATCAACCGGGAGGAACCATGTCCGGTGGTGAGCAGCAAATGCTCGCCTTAGGAAGAGGGTTAATGGGTAACCCGAAACTCCTTCTTCTTGACGAACCAAGTCTGGGATTGTCTCCTCTTTTTACCGAGGTGGTTTTCGGTGCCATTCGTACCATCAACTCCACCGGC
>CAIMHT010000073.1 GCA_903840935.1 uncultured Chlorobiaceae bacterium | reverse complement strand
CACAATTTCATCAACACTCCGTCCCTGAAAGGTGACGACATCTTTCGTGTCGACTACCTCGCCATGAAACAGTCCAGCCTCATCATCAAACTCAATATGCCCGGTGTATCCTTTATAGTTCAGCATGGTACTCCACTCCTGATTGTATCAGGGCTTGAGTCTCCCCAAGATTTGGAGATATACAGTATACAATCATGAGACTTCTCAAGTGTCGCCATAGTGACCTCGCAGAGAGAGTACCAAAACAGTTAGAGTGTTGTCATTAATCTCGGAAACCATTCGATGCTGTTGATTGAGCCTTCTTGACCAGCATCCAGCAAGATTTCCTCGTAATGGTTCAACTCTACCAGTTCCTTTTGTTGGATGTTCGGATAACTCAAAATAGAATACGCTTAATCTTTTTGAGAATAACCTCATCACCGACCTTATTCCAGTGCCTTATGTCTTCCTTGGCTTGGTCGGTGATGTCTATAAAATACTTGCCCATGGATCACTTGGATCAGTTATCCTCGTTACCTTGCCAGCTTTGGCCTCAGCTTTCCCTCGTTCAATAGCTTCAATGACTTTGGGATCAGAGAAATACCTGTCCGAATCGCTTATTTTTCGTGCAGGCACGATTTCATAGGTCTCTGTGCCGCCACATTGGACGATGACACGCTCATTATTGGCCATGTTCAAATACTTCCGAAGGTTTTTGCGCAACTCCGTTGTGCTGACTGCTATCATGATTTCAGCTTTTTATGGTTACCGTATGCTGTACAAGATTAAGCATTTTTTCTTGAATGTCCATACGATTGATCGTCCTTACAAGCCTTCGCTTGACCTTTACCATGAACGTTAGTTGGGGGTATACCGCATTTATGGTATGCAAAATGCCGTTAAAGCGGGATTTACAATGTGCCCTCTTTTGATGATGTTGTCATAATGCAATTAATGCCCAGTTTTCTTCGTCACCTTAAGCGCAATCAACGGCTATGGCACATACAATTTCAGAGTGGCTTTTGCCACTGTTCGCATGGGCTCAGTTCTCACAAAAGCCAGCCACTCAGAGGAATGCCAGGCTTGAAAAGTTGAGAGCAGAACGCACCGGCAAAAATTCCCGGAAAAGCATCCATCCCCCCTTGTCACCTGAAGAGGAGATCATCATCCAGATGGGAAAAGAGCACCCGACACTGTTTCTCACATAAGGGAGTGCAGTTATCTCTCGTTTTCGGCCACCACGTTATTTCTTTGCACCGGTTATGAGCCGAATGATCAATCTGCTCATAACCTGGCAACCCACGTTGTTCCCTCATGGGACTGAAAAGCATTGCTCACTTTTTTTCTGTGAATGCTTTCAAATCACCTTCACCATGTCTCCATATTCCTGACGGCACTGAGGTGTCAAGAATGAGCGGCTATGGTGTTTCTGCCAAAAAAATCAACCATAACGGGTGAGCTGGTTCTCGCCGCACCTGTGCAGAAAACCTGAGAGCATCGGTTTTTCAGAGAAAATGAATCAAATCATCTCGATTCAAAATTTTAAAGGGATAATACGGTCTATACTGTACTATCTTTCATCTCTTGTTTTGGATTTGTACCCGAGTCGCCTTTGTTGAAGCCGTTTGCTGTTGTGATTGTAAACTTTTCGCACATTTGTCATCATGAGCTTCCAGACCCTCCTGACCAGCTACCGTAAACATTCATACTCAGAGCGTGACAAGGGCGACCGGTTTGAGCGGCTCATGCAAGCCTACCTCAAAACCGACCCCAAATACGCCTACCGCTTCAAGAATATCTGGCTTTGGAATGAATTTCCCGGTCGCAAGGATCTGGGGGGAGCCGATACAGGAATAGACCTCGTGGCACTGACCTGTGAGGGCGACTACTGGGCCATCCAGTGCAAATGCTTTGATGCTGCCGCCACCATCGACAAACAGGCGGTTGACTCCTTTCTCTCCACCTCAAGCCGGGAGTTCAAAAACGACAAGCTGCAAACTGCCGCCTTCTCCCAGCGCCTCTGGATCTCCACCACCAACAAGTGGGGCCCAAACGCCAATGAAGCCATCAAGAACCAGAACCCGCCGGTCACAAGAATCAGCCTCTCCGACCTGGAACATTCGCCGGTTGACTGGGCAAGCCTTGAACAGGGCATCATCGGCGAAGAGGCACGCACACCAAAAAAGGAGATCCGCCCCCATCAGCAGACTGCGCTCAACAATGCGCATGAGCACTTTAAAACCGCCGACCGGGGCAAACTCATCATGGCCTGCGGCACCGGCAAAACCTACACCTCCCTGCGCATCGCCGAAACCGAAACCGGCGGCAAAGGGCTGATCCTCTTTTTGGTGCCCTCCATAGCCCTGCTTGGTCAAACCCTCAGGGAGTGGACGGCAGACGCGAGTGAGCCCATCAACCCGATCTGCATCTGCTCAGACCCCAAAATCAGCCGCCGCCACTCACGCAATGACGACAGCGACTCCACCAGCGTGCTCGACCTTGCCCTGCCCGCTACCACCGACGTGCCAGCCATTGTCCGCCAACTCCGGCAACTGCACAGCGCGGCAACACCCGGAATGAAGGTTGTGTTCTCCACCTACCAGTCTATCGAGGTCATTGCGCAGGCACAACAGGAGCTGCTCCGCTCAGAAGAGGGCATTTTCGATCTGATCATCTGTGATGAAGCACACCGAACTACCGGCGTCACCCTCACCGATGAAGACTCCTCAGCCTTCACCAAAGTGCATGACAACAGCTTCATCCAGGCAAAAAAGCGGCTCTACATGACCGCAACGCCACGCCTCTACAGCGACGATTCCAAAGCAAAGGCAGCACAGGCGGATGCGCTGCTCTGCTCCATGGATGACCCTGCGCTCTATGGCGAAGAGATCTACCGGATAGGATTTGGCGAGGCGGTGGATGGAGGCCTGCTGACCGACTACAAGGTGCTCATCCTGACGCTCAGCGACACCGATATTCCCCCTGCCGTACAGAACGCCATCTGCAATCAGGAGCACGAAATCAACGCCGACGACGCCTCAAAGCTTATCGGCTGCATCAACGCCCTCTCCAAGCAAATTCTCGGTGACGCCGGTGTGCTGCAATCGAGTGACCCGGAACCGATGCGCCGGGCAGTTGCCTTCTGCCAGACCATCAAAGTCTCCCGACAAATCACCTCCAGCTTCAACTCCACAACAGAGATCTATCTCAACTCCCTGCCCGAAGAGAAGCGGGCACAGATGGTCACCCTCTCATCGAAACATATCGACGGCACCATGTCAGCTCCGCAGCGCGACGAACTCCTTGGCTGGCTGCAGGCTCCCGCTACTGAGAACGAATGCCGGGTGCTCACCAATGTCCGCTGCCTCAGCGAAGGGGTTGATGTGCCAACACTTGATGCCGTCCTCTTCCTCTCAGCCCGCAACTCCACCGTCGATGTTGTCCAGTCGGTCGGCAGGGTGATGCGCAAGGCACCCGGCAAAAAGTACGGCTACATCATCATCCCCATTGTCGTCCCCTCCGATATCGATCCGGCAAGGGCACTTGACGACAACGAACGATACAAGGTGGTCTGGTCGGTACTCAACGCCCTGCGTGCCCACGACGACCGCTTCAACGCCACCGTCAACAAGATTGAGCTGAACCGAAACCGCCCCGAACAAATTCTGGTTGGCCGACCCGATGCGGGAAGTTATGGCGATGGTGAATCCGAAGCTCTTGTCAATGCTCATCCAGGCTCAAACATCTACCGCACTTCGGCAGAACTTATGCGCGAACAACTGGCCATGCAGTTCCAGCAACTCCAGAGCGTCTTCTTTGCCCGTATGGTGCAGAAGGTTGGCGACCGCCGCTACTGGGAACAGTGGGCGAAGAATGTTGCGGAGATTGCCCAGCGACAGGCCGAAAGAATCAACCGCCTCATCCAGGCCGACGGAGAGCACCATAGAGCCTTTCAGGAATTCCTCGGCGGTCTGCAGCAGAACATCAACCCCTCCATCACCCGACAGGAGGCAGTTGAGATGCTCTCGCAGCACATCATCACCAAACCGGTCTTTGAAGCGCTCTTCAAAGGCTGCTCCTTCGTACAGAACAACCCCATCTCTGTCTCGATGCAGAAGATGCTCGACCTGCTCGAAGCCGGAAACGTCCTGGAAGATGCCGAGACCCTGCAAAAGTTTTATGAATCAGTCAGAATGCGGGCCCATGGCATCGACAATGCCACAGGCAAACAGCGCATCATCATTGAGCTTTACGACAAATTCTTCAAAACCGCCTTCCCCGGCATGGTCGAAAAGCTCGGCATTGTCTACACTCCCGTAGAGGTGGTTGACTTCATCATCCACTCGGTCAACGACCTGTTGAAAAAAGAGTTTGGCCGCACCCTCGCCGATGAAAACGTCCACATACTCGACCCCTTTACCGGTACCGGCACCTTCATCACCCGTCTGCTGCAAAGCGGCCTGATCGGGCAAAGGGAGCTTGAACACAAGTACCAGCATGAGATACACGCCAACGAAATTGTGCTGCTTGCCTACTACATCGCCGCAGTCAACATCGAAAACGCCTTTCACGACATGATGGGCGAAGCAACAACGTACAAAGCCTTTGAGGGCATCTGCCTCACCGACACCTTTCAGCTCGGCGAAACCGATGCCAGCACCGTGCTCTTTTCCGAGATGTTCCCGCAGAACTCCGAACGGGTATCGGCACAGAAAAAGACACCATTGCGGGTCATTATCGGCAACCCACCCTACTCCGTCGGCCAGAAATCGGCCAATGACAATGCGCAGAACCAGAGCTATGCAAAGCTCGATGGCCGGATTGCTGCCACTTACGCAGCCGCAACTGATGCCACCAACAAAAACTCGCTCTACGACTCCTACATCAAGGCATTCCGCTGGTCAACCGACCGGCTTGATCCGGAGAATGGCGGTATCATCGCCTTTGTTTCAAACGGCGCATGGCTTGATGGCAACAGCACCGACGGCCTCCGTCAATGCCTGCAAAACGAGTTCTCCAGCATCTGGGTTTTCAACCTGAGAGGCAATCAGCGCACCAGTGGCGAACTCTCCCGAAAAGAGGGGGGCAAGATCTTTGGTTCTGGCTCCCGTACTCCCATTGCCATAACCCTGCTGGTAAAAAATCCCGGCAAACCCGCTCCCAAAGCCGCCATCCACTATGTCGATATCGGCGACTACCTCAACCGGGAGGATAAGCTTGCCATCATCAGCAAATACCATTCCGTTGGCAATCCCGAAATGCCCTGGCAAACACTGCAACCCAATGAGCATGGCGACTGGCTGAACCAACGCAATGATTTGTTTGAGACTTTTATTCCGATTGGGGATAAGGATGACAAAAAAGCAAAAACCTTTTTTGTGCCGTTTTATTCCAACGGACTGAAAACACAGCGGGATGCATGGTGCTACAACTCATCAAAATCTCAACTTGAACGCAATATTCGCTCGACAACCGACTTTTACAACGAGCAACAAGAGGCATTTCAGCAAGCAAAACGATCACAGCCGCATCTTACTGCAAAAGAGTTTCTTTCTTATGACTCGATCAAAATAAGCTGGACTCGGGCACTGGAATGGGATATAGAAAAAGGGATACGGCTTGATTATACCTCCGGTGAAATTGTAACGGCTCACTATCGGCCATTTTACAAGCAACATCTTTATTTCTCACGGGCTTTCAATGAGATGAGATATCAGATTCCGAAGCTTTTCCCCACGCCTGCCGCCAAAAATCTGGTGATTTGTGTTTCAGGCACAACGAAAAACTTCTCGATAATTATTACAGATGTGATTCCAGATCTGCATTTCAATGGTGATACACAGGCATTCCCCCTCTACTACTACGAAGAGCGCCAAAAATCCAGCCCCACACTCTTTGACGCAGCCACAGAAAACGAGCAGATCCGTCGTGACGGAGTTTCAGACTTCATTCTCGAACGCACACAAAACATGTACGGCAACTGCGTCACCAAAGAGGAGATCTTCTACTACGTCTACGGCATCCTCCACAGCCCCGAATACCGCACCCGATTTGCCAATGACCTGAAAAAGATGCTCCCCCGCATCCCCCTCGTCGAAGAACCCCGACACTTCTGGAGCTTCACCAAGGCAGGCCGCGAACTTGCCAACCTGCACCTCAACTACGAAACCGTTCCGCCCAGCGAAGAGGTCACCATCACCGGAACAGAAACCGGCCACTTCATCGTCGAAAAAATGCGCTTCCCCAAAAAAGGAGAAAAAGAGACCATCATCTACAACAGCGCCATCACCATTCAGAACATTCCCGCCAAAGCCTACGACTACATCGTCAACGGCAAAAGCGCCATCGAATGGATCATGGAACGCTACCAACTCACCACCCACAAAGAGAGCACCATCACCAACAACCCCAACGACTGGGCCAAAGAGGTCGGCAACCCCCGCTACATCCTCGACCTGCTGCTGAGCGTCATCAACGTGAGCGTGAAGAGTGTGGAGATTGTGGAGGGGTTGCCGGAGTTGAAGTTTGAATAGGACAATATTGCACTATCAAATAATAAGATAACGGGTTATAGAAATGGCAAATCAAGAGCATCTCGATATACTAAAACAGGGTGTTGGCGTTTGGAATAAGTGGCGGAAAAACAATCCAGGATTAACGCCTGACCTTACTTCTGCAGGTCTTTCAGGATTTGATTTTTTAGGAATTGATCTCACAGGAAGCGATCTCAAAAGAATCAGCCTTGAGAAGTCCAACCTTGTAGGAGCCATCTTCACAAAAGCTGACCTTAGGCTTGCTAACCTAAAAGAAGCTTACCTTTCAGGTGTCAATTTTTCAGAAGCTAATCTTTCATGGGCTGATCTCTCCACGGCATTTCTTCTTAGGTGCTAACTTTAATAGAGCGAATTCCTCAGAAACCAATTTCTCAAAAACCAACCTTGCAGGAGTTGATTTCTCAGAATCTTACCTTTTAAAAGCAAATTTCGCAGGTGCCGATCTGTTTGGAGCGAACCTGTCAAAAGCCAATTTTGTTGGTGGTATCTTTGTCGGAACAAATTTTAACAAAGCAGTGGCTAACATCACAGTATTTGTTGCTGTTGATCTTAGTTCCGCTATCGGACTTGATTCGATTCGTCACAAAGGCCCATCTTCTCTCGGTATCGATACCATTTACCAGTCCAAAGGAAATATCTCTGAAGTCTTTCTCCGTGGCTGCGGCCTGCCAGATGATTTTATCACCTATATCCCCTCCCTAACCGGAAAAGGCATCGAATACTATTCATGCTTCATCAGCTACAGCCACAGGGATGATGACTTCGCCAAACGCCTGCATAACGACTTGCAGGCAAAAGGTGTCCGCTGCTGGTTTGCCCCGCATGACATGAAAATCGGCGATAAAATACGCCAAACCATTGACGACTCAATCCGCCTTCATGACAAGCTGCTTCTGATTCTTTCAGAACACTCAGTACAAAGCGACTGGGTTGAACATGAAGTTGAACACGCCCTCGACCTCGAAAGAGAGCGTAAAAAAACCAGTCTCTTTCCGGTACGAATTGATGACGCAATCATGGAGAGCACTACCGGCTGGGCCGGAAACGTGAAACGTCAGCGGCATATCGGCGACTTCACCCAATGGAAACAGCACGATGCCTACCTGTCAGCATTCGACCGCCTCTTGCGGGATTTGAAAGCTGGGTAATATCTCTGATTACTTACACTTATGAGAGCAGTTCACTGATACCCGCCTTTACACAATGTACTTGTTTTATGCCGAGCTGAAGCTCGGCGTTCCCAGGGTGTGCGGGATTTGAAAGCAGACGACCATATTCCGTCACGTCTGACATTTTCTGTGACGGTACTTTTTTTCCGTTTAGCCCAATTATCTGTACTTTTTTTGTGTTTTTCGGGATAAGTTAACCTCGCAAGTGTTTCATAAAAAGAAAAATACCTTATCCAATATGAGCACCATTTCTATTGCCGACATTCTTCAGCTTCCAGTGCAGGAGCGCATTCGTCTCGTTGAGCTTATCTGGGATAGCGTTGCTGCCCTGCCTGAAGCTGTGGAAATCTCGCCTGCGCTCAAGGCTGAGCTTGAAGTACGCCTTGCGGAGTTCGAAGCAAACCCTGAAGCTGGCTACTGCTGGGATCAAGTGAAGTCACATCTTAAAGAGGGTTCATGGCGTACCGTCTGAAATTCTCTGCACGAGCTTTGCGTGAAACTGGCGAAGCTCAAGAGTGGTATGAATTGCAGAGCCCCGGCCTTGGTGCTGAATTTATGGCCGCAATGGAGTTACAGCTAAAACGGCTTGAGCAAGCTCCGTTACTTTATTCCGAAGTTATCCCAAATGTCCGCCGCGTTCTCCTTCCCCGATTTCCTTACGGTTTATTTTATGTAGTGTAGAGTAATTTTGTGCATATTTTGGCGGTGTTACATGATGCTCGAAATCCGGGTTGTTGGCCCCAAAAACGGTAGCCATCAGCCATGAATATCATTCGTTCTTTTTGGAAATTATTTCGTTGTTGATAATCTCATGAATGTTGATAACACCTATAACCCCATACGCCTTAACCCTGCTGAAGAGGTAGCCGAAAAACGTGGTAACGCTGTAAATCACGATAAAAATTACAATTGAGTGCCAGCTAACAAGAGAGGCCCAGAACAAATTTGACAATGCGTACTAAAATACGTACGCTTTGTGAAAAGGAAATAGAACTATGACTACAACGACTATAAGTGTAACGGGTGCCCGGGCAAAACTTTACCAGCTTGTTGACGAAACGGTGAGTTCACACAAACCTGTTGTCATCAAAGGAAAAAGAGGGAATGCAGTCCTTTTGTCGGAAAGTGACTGGAATGCAATCTCGGAAACCCTGCACCTTGTCTCTCTTCCAGGCATGCGCGAATCAATTCAGGAGGGGCTCAATGAGGAGATTACTCAATGTTCGAAAGAGCTTGACTGGTGACTTGGCAGCTTGTTTATACAAAGCAGTCTCAAAAGGATGCAAAAAAACTTATCGGTGATCTTTTCGGGGCCTATTCAAGAAGAGTGAATATCCAGCATCGTCTTGTCTATCAGATCTATGAGACCGAGCGCATCGTCAAAATAATTCGTCTCTGGAATCGTTACGAATAGGCAACGAACCACCCCTTTTGCAGGAAACTCTGTTATCAAAGCGCATTTTAAGCACATTCATCATTGAACTTACCGCTATCCTTACACCCGCAGTTGAAGGTGTATATGTGCCTATAATCCTGACACGTATGCAAAATCATCCTGGTTCCGCAGCCAAGCACCTCATCGTCGTGACATTTTTCTTTTTTTCAAAGAAATAAGGTAATAAGAAAGCGGGGTGGAAGTGGGTTGATTCTTTTGATAAAAGCGAAGCTTTCACAACGCCCCCAGGCGGTAGTTTTGGCGGTTTCCTGTCTATTATTTCTTATCTTGACTGTCGTTCTACGGGCCGTTCCTGCCGTTTTTCTGGCTAATGGCGCTTGCTCGCAGTATGACGCAAAAAAAATATAAGTTGGAGTCTGCTCCCGGTCGGAGATTGGCATTGCATTTGGTAGCCGATACCTGTTGCTGTGGGGTATTCAAGAGGTTCTGAGAGGGGGCATTCCCCCCGGGGTTCTTGCCATTATAAATGAGTGAATGAATGAAGAAAAGTTCGAATAAACAGTTGCTGATGAACAAGACCGGCGACGAGATTCAGGTCGCCCTTGTGGAGGAGGGTCGGCTGGTTGAGTTGATTATTGAGCGTCCGGAGAGCCGCAGAAGTATCGGCGATATCTATCTTGGCCGGGTTCATAAGGTTGTTGAGGGGCTGAAGGCCGCTTTTGTTGATATCGGCCAGAAGTCTGACGGTTTTCTGCATTTTTCTGATGTTGGCACCACGAATGAGGATTATCGGGCGTTGATTGAGGATGATGATGATGATGAGAATGGCGGTGTGGACGATGGCGATGCGGATGATGCACCGCAGGCTTCCCGGAGTGGCGATGAACCGGCGGCTGCTGCAAATGTGAAGCAGGCTGCCCGCAGTGGCAGTAAGAAGCCTTCGGCTGATGAGCAGGAGCGGGCTGAAAAAAGGCAGTCGTATACCCAGTTGATTGCTGCCAAGCTCAAGCCGAACGATTCCATTCTGGTGCAGGTCATCAAGGAGCCGATCAGCAGCAAGGGTTCCCGTCTTACTTCCGATATTACCATTGCCGGGCGTTTCATGGTGCTGCTGCCTTTTGGTGGCGGTCAGGTTGCCGTTTCGCGGAGGGTCATTGCTCGCAAGGAGCGTTCAAGGCTGAAAAAGCTGGTGCGCTCTATCTTGCCGGAAGGTTTTGGCGCTATTATCCGTACCGTAGCCGAAGATCAGGAGGAGACGCTGTTGAAGCAGGATCTTGAGAAGTTGCTGGCCAAGTGGACGCAGATTGAGGAAAAGTTGCAGGATGCGGCCCCTCCCCAGTTGATTTTCAAGGAGGATACGATCATATCGAGTGTTTTGCGCGATTCGCTTACCTCTGATGTTACAGAAATTGTTGCCAATTCAGCACTGATCCACAAGGAGACGCTGAACTATATCCAGTGGGCTGCGCCTGAGATGGTGAAAAATGTCACCTTCTATCAGGGAAAGCTTCCCTTGTTTGAGGGGTACGGGATTGCCAAGGATGTTGAGTCGATCTTTTCGCGCAAGGTGTGGCTCAAGTCGGGCGGTTATATCATTATTGAGCATACCGAGGCGATGGTAGTTGTTGATGTCAACAGCGGCAGGTATGCGGCCAAGCGGGAGCAGGAGGAGAATTCGCTGAAAACCAACCTTGAGGCGGCGCGTGAAGTTGTGCGGCAGTTGCGGTTGCGCGATATTGGCGGCATTATTGTGGTCGATTTTATTGACATGCTCGACCAGAAAAATGCCAAGAAGGTCTATGAATCCATGAAAACCGAGTTGCGCAATGATCGGGCAAAATCGAATATTCTGCCGATGTCTGATTTTGGGATCATGCAGATTACCCGTGAGCGGATACGTCCAAGCCTGATGCAGCGGATGGGCGATCAGTGCCCGGCCTGCGGCGGGAGCGGCGTGGTGCAGGCCCGGTTTACCACCATCAACCAGATTGAGCGGTGGCTGAGGAAGTATGCCTTGCAGCATCCGATGAAGTTTCAGCAGCTTGACCTCTATGTCAGCCCGACGGTTGTTGAGCCGTTGCAGAACAGTGACATGAAGACCGAGCTGAAGTGGTTTCTCCAGCACATGCTTTTTGTGCAGGTGAAGCCGGATGAGAGTCTCAGAAGTGACGATTTCCGTTTTTACAGCAGAAAAAACAATAAGGATATTACCGCCGAATATGGCGATATTTAACAGTAAATCAGTTGAGCGTGCTTTATGGGACAGTATGATGCATTGAAAGAGGCGATTCTGGGTTTTTCATCACTTGGCCCGGCGGCGCTCCAGGAAATTCCTGAAGCGCGCATCGTTTTTAACCAGTTCAAGCAGTTGCTCAATGAGGGGCTGGTGAGGGCGGCGGAAAAATCGGGCGGGGAGTGGCAGGTCAATTTTTGGGTAAAGGAGGGTATTCTGCTTGGTATGCGCCTCGGCAGATTGCAGGAGAGCTATGTGGCGCTTGATGACCACGAGACGGGGTTTGCCTTTATCGATAAGGATACCTATCCACTCAAAAAAATTACGCTTTCCAATAATGTCCGCATTGTGCCCGGCGGTTCTGCGGTGCGGGATGGTTCATATCTTGCTCATTCCGTGGTGATGATGCCCCCGGCTTATGTCAATGTCGGTGCTTACGTTGATGAGGGAACCATGATCGATTCCCATGCCCTTGTGGGAAGCTGCGCCCAGGTTGGCAAAAAGGTGCATCTTTCGGCGGGCGTCCAGATTGGCGGCGTGCTTGAGCCTGTCGGTGCCATGCCGGTGATTGTTGAGGATGAGGTGATGGTTGGTGGCAATTGTGGAATTTATGAGGGTACCATCGTCAGGGAACGGGCGGTTATCGGTACCGGAGTTATTCTGAACGGCTCAACGCCGGTCTACGATTTGGCGCGTAATGCCATTTATCGCAAAAGCGCTGAAGCTCCTCTTGTCATTCCTGCCGGGGCGGTTGTTGTTGCCGGGTCACGAAGGATCAAGGGGGATTTTGCGGCTGAACATGGACTTTCGATCTATACGCCGGTGATTATAAAATACCGTGATGAACGGACTGACAGTGCAACGGCTCTTGAAGAAGCGTTAAGGTGAATGATGCAGAGGGACAGCGAGAGTAGCGGAGGCTGGTTGCGGGGGGTCTCCCTACACTGTAGTGTGCAGGCCATTGTGGTTGCCCTTCTCTTTTTTTGCGGAGTGCCATCCCTGACGTTCTCTGCGGTATCCGAGCCATCTGTCCACTCAGTTCCCCCCGTATCATCTCTCCCCGCTGACTCCACAGACAAAGAGTATTTCGATATTGTCAAAAGTATTGATCTTTTGGGAGAGGTTTATCGTGAGGTCTCAAAAAGCTATGTTGACAGGCTTAATGTTAGCGGTCTGATGTATGCGGGTATTGATGGTATGCTTCGAACCCTTGATCCGTACACTGTTTTTCTTGATGAAAATGATTCGGATGAGCTCGATGAGATGACCAGCGGGCAGTATGTTGGTATCGGTATCTCTATAGCCTCTCTTGGTGGTGAGGTTTTTGTGGCTTCTGTGGTTGATGGCTATGCCGCTGCAAAAGCGGGCATCAGGGTGGGCGACAGCATTGTGTCCATCAACAATGAGGGTGTGAGGAACATGTCGCTGGACAAGGTCAAGGCACTGATCAAGGGCGTAGCGGGAACTCCATTGCTTTTTGAGCTTGAGCGTCAGGGCTCTCCCCCATTTTCTGCCAGACTGATGCGGGAGGAGGTTCGGGTGAGTACGGTGAGTTATTCGGGGATTTTTGGCGGTATCGGTTACATCGAGATGAAGGGTTTCGGTTCTCGTTCGACGGCTGATTTGCGTGAAGCCTTGCAGGGGCTTGTTCGTCAGGCAGCAGGGCAGCATCTTCCACTGAAAGGTATTATCCTCGATCTCAGAAACAATCCAGGCGGACTGCTTACGGTCGCCGTTGATGTTGCTTCGCTCTTTGTGCCCATCGGAAGTGCGGTGGTCTCCATTCGCGGGCGCTCTGCAAAAATGGATAAATCCTTTGTAACAGAAACTTCTCCTCTTGAAGACCGGTTACCCCTTGCTGTTCTGATCAACACCCAGAGCGCTTCAGCGGCGGAAATTGTTGCCGGTGCGATGCAGGATCTTGACCGCGGGGTTGTCATTGGTGAGCGCTCTTACGGTAAAGGGCTGGTGCAGTCGGTTGTACGGCTCTCCTACAATACCGCAGTGAAGGTGACAACATCCAAATACTATACACCTTCGGGACGTTTGATTCAGAAAGAGAGCAATAATGCGGTGAGTGAATTGCGCAGGGTGCTTTCGACCTCTCACGAAGGCAAGGTCTCTGAGGTGTTTTATACCAAAGGAAAGAGAAAGGTCTACGGCGGTGGTGGCATTATGCCTGATATTCAGCTCTCTGAACAGACGACCTCCCCCTACCTTTCTGAGCTCAGGAAAAAAGGTTTTCTTTTTCTGTTCTCCTCAGCCTATCGCTCGACTCACCCCCTTATTCCATCGCAGCCGATCGACCGCCCGGCACTTATGGCTTTATTTGCCGACTTTCTGCAGGGTAAAAAATTTGTTTATACCTCCGAATCTGAACGGCGCTTTACTGAACTGAAGGAGAGCATGAAGAAAGTTCAGCCTGCAAATACCGATAGCACTCAGGGACTCACTCTTCTTCAGCAGGAGATTGAGCAGTTCAAAAAGCAGGAAATTCAGAAAGAGTCAGCGGGTGTTGCGCAGGAACTTGAAGTGGAGGTTCTTCGCCATTATGACGAGCGCATGGCCAGAAAGGTTGAGCTTGAGCATGACCTGGTGGTAAAAAAAGCTGTTGAACTGCTCTCTGATTCCCGGAAATATGCAAAGATTCTTCATCCCTGAGCGCCTTTTGACTGTTCTCGTTCATACTCCCTGATCTTGCGGTGAGCCCCGATGGCGATCATCAGATTACTGACGCTCAGCAGGCTTTCTGCGGCCCCGTGCAGCAGGTCGTCATGTGAGAGCGTTGGATAACCCCGCACTTCGGTGGCGAGGTACATGCAGAAGATGGTGACCGAGATGAAGATCAGTACAAACCAGAAGCCGGCAACTGTCAGCGAGGAAAATATCGTCCGGTCGCGACGGTATACTATCAGCAGCAGTACAAGAAAGGTGATATAGACAACGCTTGAGAGTTGCAGAATGGCGTCAAAGATATCTGCCCCGAGCCAGGATTGTGGCTTTCCGGCAATCATGATGGCGGCAAGAGCGGCAGAATATCCTGCTGCAGGATATTTTTTCGTCGATTTCAGCAGGTTAAGGGTTGCAAGAAGGAGCGCCGTGCTGCCGAAAAGGTTGATGAGTTCCGACATGTCGAGCAGCAGCGGAATGGAATCGCCGGAGATATGATACCCAAGGACAAAAAAACTTCCACTCCAGTGCGGCAGCATGGCAAGTCCAAAAAGGCGGATATCGCGTCGTCCGGTTATTTTGCCGTAATGGAAGAGGAGTGCTGCTGCAACTCCCCACTCAATCGCTGATGAGAGATGGATGATCCAGTTGGGGAAGGAGAGCAACATTTAACAGCCCTTGATCAGATGGTAAATGTTTTTGGAAAAGATTTTCATTTGGGTTGAAAAGGGAGCTGGCACCATTTTTTTATAGAGATAGGAGTCGAAGGTTATTCGCTGCACATCGTCGTCAGCGCATATCGCTACAAAACTTTCCCTGAGCCGGTCGTTGCGGTAGTATACTGACTGCAAAACCTCAAGGCCAAAAAAGATAGGTGCATAGAGCTTGCGGAACTCTTTTTCATAGTTGTGCAGTGGAGCCTTGTTTCTTATATGCTCAATCATGGCTTGTGCACCAAGCTTTCCGGAGCGCATGGCGAAGAAAATGCCCTCCCCGTTTGCTGGTGTGACCAGTCCTGCCGCGTCTCCAACAAGAATGGCCTTTGTTTGGGTAAA
The DNA here is from genome assembly GCA_903840935.1 of uncultured Chlorobiaceae bacterium. GTDB lineage: Bacteria > Bacteroidota > Chlorobiia > Chlorobiales > Chlorobiaceae > Chlorobium. Next base: position 8,222 of record CAIMHT010000073.1, on the reverse strand, counting down.
TGATCTCCGGGGTTTCATCGGGATTTTTGCAGCTTCGTCAAGATATGGTCGGTCGGTGATCCCTATCTTTTCAACAAAGCGTTTCTGGAGCGCTTTGAGGTTGTGGTTATTGTCTTCTGCGCCGGTACCGATGGCCAGATGGTCGGCCTTGGGAAAAATCCAGCCGTAAAAGTCGGGCGAGACCTCGCCATCAAACCAGATTTCCACGATATCGCTGAATTTTTGTATGGCTGGAGTGTATTTGAATCGCTGCTGCATGGCTATAACCTTCAGCTCGTTGGGCGGAAAGTGCAGCTCATTGGCCGTTATTGAGTTTGCCCCATCTGCCCCGATAATTTTTCGGACACGCAGTGGAGCAACCTTGTCGTTGAGCGTATTGATGACAAAGCCCTCGCCAGAGTGTGAGATTGATTTAACCAGTCCTTCGACAATAACCACTCCTGCCCGCTCGGCTTCAGAACGCAGATAGTTGTCAAATTTTTCGCGTCGCACCATGCCGACATAGCCGTTCGGCATGTTCATATCAATGTACCTCCCTTTTGGAGAGCGGGCTCTCATGCGCGACAGCTTTTTTTCGATCAATTCGTCAGGAATGTTAAACTCTTCGATAAGGCCGAGGGGAATTGCGCCTCCACAAGGTTTGACATTCTTAAGGTTTCGTTCAATGAGAATGGTTGATATTCCCGCTTTTGCCAGTAAGGCTGCGGCAACGGCTCCTGATGGACCGCCACCGATTACTGCAACATCATAACGCATGGCTTAAAGCGTGGTTAGTTTTGATGCGAGAAAATCCCGTACCCTTGAAATATCGATCCTCTCTTGTGTTGCCGTGTCGCGATAGCGCACCGTCACACTGTTTTCTTCCAGAGTCTGGTGGTCAACCGTGATACAGAAGGGGGTGCCGATTTCGTCCTGGCGACGGTAGCGTTTGCCGATAGAGCCCGCATCATCATACTGAACAAGGTATTCCGCTGAAAGTTCGTCTCGCAGCGCTGTGGCTCGTTCACCCATGCCTCCCTTTTTCATCAAAGGCAGTATTGCTGCTTTTACTGGCGCAACTTTTGGTGACAACTTCAGGAGCACACGCTCATCTCCGTCTACAGTATCTTCCGTGTAGGCATCTGCAAGCAGTGCAAGGAAGAGGCGGTCGCATCCGGCAGAGGTTTCAACCACGTATGGAATGTAGCGCTCATTGGTGAGCTGATCGATATACTCCATGTTTTTGCCGGAAAACTCCTGATGCTGTTTCAGGTCAAAATCGGTTCTGGAGTGAATTCCTTCGATCTCCTCAATGCCAAAGGGGAACTCGAATTTGATGTCGTAGGCCAGGTCAGCGTAGTGGGCCAGCTTGTCATGTTTGTGCCAGTGGAGTTTCTTTTTGCTGATACCAAGTGCTGTGGTGTACCAGGCGTAGCGCTCTTCCCGCCATGCCTCGAACGCCTCTGCCTGTGTGCCGGGTTTGACGAAGTACTGCATCTCCATCTGTTCAAACTCTACCATGCGGAAGATGAAGTTTCCCTTCACAATCTCGTTGCGGAAGGCTTTGCCAATTTGTGCAATACCGAACGGCACTTTCATGCGCGACGACTCACGGACGTTGTGGAAATTCACGAAAATTCCTTGTGCAGTTTCAGGCCGCAGGTAGACAATACTGGATTTGTCGGCGACGGCACCCATATTGCACTGGAACATCAGGTTGAACTGGCGCACCTCTGTCCAGTCACCCGAGCCTGTATCCTGTGCCTTGATTCCCTCTGCAATGATAATATCGTACAGAGCACGGTTCGAATCCTGTGCAACGGCAACAGCTTCGTAAGCACCTTGTACCCTCTGGAGTTCCTCTTCCTTGTTGTCACGGCGCAGTTTTTCGATATGGTTCTCAATCAGGTGGTCAGCGCGGTAGCGTCTTTTGGTGGTACGGTCGTCAATCATCGGATCGTTGAAGCTCGCCACATGCCCCGAAGCACCCCATACCCGGGGGTTCATCATGATTGAGGCATCAAGGCCCACAATATTCTGGTGTCGGCGGGTCATTGAGTTCCACCAGAGTTCCTTGATATTGCGTTTCATCTCGCTGCCGAGTGGCCCGTAATCAAAGCAGGAGGAGAGCCCCTCATAAATTTCCGACGAAGGGAAAATAAATCCGCGACGTTTTGCCAGCGAAACCAGTTTATGCATCACTTTATCAGGTGGCAGATTTGCATTCAGCACCCGTGCTTGATCGGAATTAGTCATCGTTTATTCAAAATATGGTGGAAAAATCTTCGGATACTTCCGTTCAACAGGATAAAACATTCAAAAGAAGAAAGCAAGCAAGATCATCACATGATGAGGGCGGGCTTGGGCTTTTGGTCGGGAATGAGTACGTTTAAGTAACAGAAGCGGCTGGTTGTTGGTTGAATTGCCAAACAGAATTGAAAACAGGAAAGAAGAGTGTGTTATGGTGATGCTTAAAAAAGTGACATTACAATATATTGAGGTTGAAGATCGAATACGCATGTCGGCCGACGTTGAGGGTGGAAATGCTGCGGTTTTCTGGCTGACACAGCGTCTTTGCAGGCGTTTGGTGCCAAAGTTGGCTCATCATCTTGAGCATTCGGCCCCGAAATCGATCCAGGTTGACAAGGGGTTGATGCTCTCTGTTCAGCAGCACGATGCGGAGTGGCAGCGAAAGTTTTCGGAACCGGTAAGGGTTTTTGGTCTTAAGCGTTCAGTATTGCCGGAACATGTTAATCTATATTGTCCTGCAGGGGGAGCCATCATCATTTTTCCGCTTGATGTTGGGGGAGACCAGGCTCGGTTGCAGATGAATATGGTTGAGCTGCGGCAGTGGATGGGGGTTGTGTACCGGCAGTTTCGAGTTGCTGGATGGTCGATGGAGGTTTGGCCCAAGTGGTTCGCACTCTCGGAACCTGGCAAAAATTAGGATGGCTTGCCATTGCCTGCCACTGAGCTTGGCGATGTTGAGGAAAATTTTTTATCCGGTCTGGATTTCGGTTTTAAGTGCGATTTCTTCGAGAATGGAGCTTACCTTGAGGCACTGGAAAATCGGGCCGGTATACACAATGCTGCGACCACGGGTGTGCACTTCCCATGTATGTTTTTCAGCTTTCTGACGACTGCAGCGTACCGCTTTAATGATCTGCACAATAACTTCGTCGAAGCTGTGTTCCTCATCATTGAACAGGACGACACGGCAGGCGTCATCCAGATCATGCCCGGCGCTTTGTTCACTCTGTTTCGTGACAGGGGTTGGTATGGAGGCCGTCCACCTGTATGCAAGTGTTGCGTTCATAAGGTATCAATGTGATAGGTTATCAGAGCCGGAACAGGTTGTGTAACATGGAGATTACAACGGGGTTGCTTCTCATGCAATGACCGGATTTAGGGCTCCGAAAGAAAAATTGCCTGTCGGTGTGAGCGTCATTTTGAAGCGGGCTCCGATCGGGATGGTCATCAGGTTCCTGATATGTCCGTATGAGAGCCCTCTCATTACCGGGCCGTTGGCATGGGTCTCTTCACTGTAGTAGTTAAAAATATGCTGCTGCCGGAAATTTTCCGCGTTTGTATTCTCTGCTTCATTGCCGAACTGGCCGAAAAGAACCCCTTTGCACTGTGCCAGCAGCCCTGCATTGTTGAGATGTGAAAGCATTCGGTCGATGCGGTATGCCGGTTCGTTGATGTCTTCCAGAAAAAGCAGTGAATCGTTCAATGCTGGAAGGTAGGGCGTTCCAATCATCGAAGAGAGTACGGAGAGGTTGCCGCCGACAACTACCCCTTCAGCGCTCCCCGGTCTGATGCAGGTTATGGGGTGGTCAGGGTGGTTCTGAAGCGAAAGAGCATAAGCGGGAGCGGTCAGCATTCCCCAGAAATGCTCTTCTGTATAGGGTGTCGGTTTGTACAGTTCTGTCGCAAGCATCGGGCCGGAAAAGCTGATCAGCCCGGTTTTTGCAAACAGGGCAAGCGAAAGCGCAGTAATGTCTGAATAACCGACAACTATTTTCGGATTGGCGGCTATGAGGTCGTAATTTATTTTTTTTAATAATCTTGAAGCACCAGCTCCTCCCCTCAGGCAGATAATTGCCTTTATTGCGGGATCAAGGAACATCTCATGAAGATCGAGCAGTTTCTGCTGATCAGCAATTGCTGGATCGCTATCAATACAGTTGAGGTGGCGGGAGGGCTTGACCCGGTAGCCGTTATTTTCGAGATAGCCTATTGCCTGCCCGATTTTATCAGGATAGGCGCAATGTGAAGAGGGGGAGATGAGGCCTATCGTATCTCCCTTGCGCAGGGCTTTTGGAGTAAGGGTTTTCATAACACAAAAAACATCAGCACCTGTGAAGATGCTGATGCTCTGTATTCATTGGCCTGAAATCAGGAAATGGTTTCGGTCAGCAGAATTGCCTTGTTGCCGCTGACTTCAAAAAAACCGTCAAGGATAGAAAACGTTTGCTCACTGCGATCCGCCAGGGCAAGCTTGACCTTGCCTTTTGTCAGCGAGGAGAGCAGTGGAGCATGGTTTTTCAGGATCTGAAACTGCCCCAGATCACCCGGAGCCGTAATACTGACGACCTCCCCGGAAAAATGGAGTTTCTGGGGAGTGACGATCTCTATCTGAAAGCCTTTATCGGAATTCGCCATGATGATTGCTTCTGTTTAGAGCGTTTTTGCTTTTTCGACGGCTTCCTCAATGGTTCCTACAAGGTAAAATGCGCTTTCCGGCAGATTGTCATGCTTTCCTGCGATGATCTCCTTGAAGCCCTTGATAGTCTCCTCAAGTTTGACATATTTACCGGCAAGACCGGTAAAGGCCTCGGCCACAAAGAAAGGCTGCGAGAGGAAACGCTGAACTTTTCTTGCTCTTGAAACAACAAGCTTGTCCTCGTCGCTCAGTTCATCCATACCGAGAATGGCGATGATATCCTGGAGATCCTTGTAACGCTGCAAGAGCTGTTTGACGGCCTGGGCAGTATCGTAATGATCGTCGCCGACAATGTTCGGGTCAAGAATACGTGATGTTGAGTCAAGAGGGTCAACTGCCGGGTAGATACCAAGCTCTGCAATTGAGCGTGACAACACGGTTGTTGCATCAAGGTGAGCAAATGCTGTGGCAGGAGCCGGATCGGTAAGATCATCCGCAGGCACATAGATGGCCTGTACTGACGTGACCGAGCCTTTGTTGGTTGAAACAATTCTGTCCTGAAGCTCACCCATCTCTGTTGCAAGAGTTGGCTGATAGCCTACTGCGCTCGGCATACGCCCGAGCAGTGCTGACACTTCAGATCCTGCCTGGGTAAAGCGGAAGATATTGTCAATAAAGAGCAACACGTCGCGTCCTTCTTCATCGCGGAAATACTCGGCAATGCTGAGTCCGGTAAGTGCAACCCTCTGACGGGCTCCGGGAGGTTCGTTCATCTGGCCAAAAACAAGAGCGGTCTTGTCGATAACGCCCGACTCCATCATTTCGTGCCAAAGATCGTTTCCTTCACGCGTACGTTCACCGACTCCGGCAAAGACGCTGAAGCCAGACTGCTGTTTTGCGATATTGTTGATCAGCTCCATAATCAGAACCGTCTTGCCTACACCGGCGCCTCCGAAGAGACCGGTTTTTCCGCCGCGGGAGTAAGGCTCAAGAAGATCGATAACCTTGATGCCGGTCTCAAACATCTCTGCTTTCGTAGAGATTTCGTCAAATCTTGGCGCAAGGCGATGGATTGAATAGCTTTTTTTTGTATTGACCGGGCCGCGTCCGTCAATCGGGTCTCCGACAACGTTCAACATTCTGCCGAGAACTTCAAGGCCGACAGGCACCTGTATGGGCTTGCCTGTGTTTGCGACGCTGAGGCCTCTTACCAGACCGTCGGTGCTCTCCATTGCAACGGTACGAACGCGCTCTTCTCCAAGATGCTGCTGTGTTTCCAGAACGAGCTTGGTGCCGTCAGCTCTTGTAATGGTCAGCGCATCCAGAATTGACGGAAGCCGCCCTTCAGGAAAATCAACATCAACTACAGGGCCGATGATTTGGGAAATCTTACCTTCTTGCATAGTGACAGTGTGGATAGGATTTTATGGTGTAATCAAATGCTCGAGCTTCCGGGCCTTTGTGCCTTTTTTACCAGAAATGATGCTTTGCCTATTTATTTTCTCGCCATTCTGACCGTTCCGGACATGAGCCACCTGAGGGAGTCGAACCCACGACCTACTATTTACGAAACAGTTGCTCTACCAACTGAGCTAAGGTGGCTTAAGCAGGGCGAAAAACTCAAGTTTAAATATAATTTTTTTGACAGAGAATCACAAAGACTAAATAACGCATGATTTATAGCAGTCAAAAAAAAGAAGAATTGTATATTCCATGAAAGGTGGTTTCAAGTTTCATTATTTCTTTTAACTGGATCGTTATGAAAAGGATGTTCAGTCACGGGGGGAAGGTTTGGATACTATGCGCTCTTTTGTTCTGCGGTTTAGCGAGAGTGCTTTTTGCGGCTTCACCAGCAGAAGCTTTGCCGCTGGCCCCCTCTTTTTCTGCGCGCTCCCTTGACGGAAAAGTCCTTGCATCAACTCAACTTGCAGGAAAAGCCTATATCGTGAATTTTTTTGCATCATGGTGCCCTCCCTGCTGTGCGGAGGTTCCTGATATGGTCTCCCTCCAGAAAAAATACGAACACAAGGGCTTTACCTTTATTGGCGTAGCCGTCAATGAAAAGGTGCCGGCCATACGTGATTTTATCGCCAAAAATCATATAAGTTACCCGGTTATCATGGCTGATGATAAAATCGTCTCTGCTTTCAGCAAATATGTTTCGGGCGGTCTTACGGGCATTCCGACCTCTTTTGTCGTTAACTCTTCAGGCCATATTACCTTGATTATTACGGGGAGCAGAAGCAAGGAGGACTTTGAAAAAATAATTGTTGATACTCTCAGAAAACCGGGAACCCCTCAATAAAGTCTTCATCCCATGATCGATGGTTTTCAGATCCGGTGGCCACTGAATCCGGGCAATCAATTTCTTTTCTCGACACGTTCGCAGTCAGTGATGATTGCGGACGTTTTTTTTTATAACCCTTAGCTATATGAGAATGACTATGACTGTCATGCAGATCAATCCTCCGGACTATGTGAAAAACACAAGGCTGATCCAGTGGGTACAGGACACGGCGGACCTTTGTCGCCCGAGTGCGGTGCACTGGTGTGACGGCTCCCAGGAAGAGTACGACACCCTCGCCCAACAGATGGTAGAGAGCGGCACGTTTATCAGGCTCTCCGAAGAGAAGCGCCCGAACAGCTATCTCTGCCGTTCTGATCCGAGCGATGTTGCGAGGGTTGAAGACCGGACATACATCTGCAGTATCCGACGCCAGGATGCAGGCCCGACCAACAACTGGGTTGCTCCGAGGGAAATGAAAGAGACGCTGAAAGGGCTTTTCAGGGATTGTATGGTTGGCCGTACCATGTATGTTATTCCGTTCAGCATGGGGCCTCTTGGATCGCCTATTGCCCACATCGGTGTCGAAATTTCCGATTCGCCCTATGTTGTAACAAACATGCGTATCATGACGAGAATGGGAATCAAGGTTATGGAGCTGCTTGGTGAAAGCAGCGAATTTGTTCCTTGTCTTCACTCTGTCGGTGCGCCTCTTCAGCCTGGAGAGCTTGATGTTGCCTGGCCGTGCAATGACACGAAATTCATTGTTCATTATCCTGAAGAGCGCTCAATTGTCTCTTTCGGCAGCGGTTATGGCGGCAACGCCCTGCTTGGTAAAAAATGCTTTGCCCTGCGTATCGCTTCTTCAATGGCTCGGGATGAAGGGTGGCTGGCCGAGCACATGCTCATTCTTGGCGTTGAGTCTCCGGATGGGAAAAAAACCTACATTGGCGGAGCATTCCCGAGTGCCTGCGGCAAAACCAATTTTGCCATGCTCATTCCGCCTCAATCTTTTGATGGCTGGAAGATTACCACTATTGGTGATGATATCGCCTGGATCAAGCCCGGTGAAGATGGTCGTCTTCGTGCAATCAATCCGGAATATGGCTTTTTCGGTGTAGCTCCTGGCACGTCGGAAAAATCCAATCCGAATGCCATGGCAACCCTTGCCAGGAACTGTATTTTTACCAACGTTGCCATGACGCCTGACGGTGATGTCTGGTGGGAAGGGATGACGGACGTTGCTCCCGATCAACTGATCGACTGGCAGGGTCACTCCTGGACGCCTGATTG
>CAIMHT010000072.1 GCA_903840935.1 uncultured Chlorobiaceae bacterium | reverse complement strand
TTAACTACAGTTCTTAGTTGTTTAACATCAAGATTTCATCATCCAGACCATGACGGATCAGCTCAAAGTTGCCCGAGCTTTTGGAAAGTGAATCACCGGAGAGCATTGGAAGATCGAACGGGAAAAATGCGGGATTATTCAGTAAGGATGCCACAGATACCTTTCCTTCCGGAATTGCGTGCAGTGCCGACTCAATCAACAATGCGGCCAGTTTTCGCTCCTGAATCTGCATTGAAGGAGCCTTTTTGTAACAACCTTTGTTGCCGGATTCTTGCAAAACACCCCAAGCAACAAATGAACGAACGGTATATCGAGCATTTCTGGCTACGGTCTCACGATCTCCATATTGCTCCTTTATGCGATTAAATATCTGCACCTGGGTCACGCTTTCCTGAAGGTTGAATAGCCGACCAACCTGTTTAGCTACGTTAAACCAGAAAGGATATGCAGCCGAAATAACAGCCCAATGCAGTGGAAGCCAATGCTCTTCAGGAACTACACGTGCAATATTCAGCGCTTCATCCCGAAACCTGAGAAGCTCATCTTCCGGAGCAAACCATGAGGCAAGTATCCCTATAGCCATCCCATAAGTTTTTTGACCTCGCTCTCCAATCCCTCCACTTTGCTTCTGCGTGGAAAGATATTGGTCGAGATCTTCTCGGATCTCCTCTTCAGTCATTCCTGCCAGCACCATCCTCAGCGTCCTGTCCATCCACTCTTTCTGAATGGTCTGCTTGATCCCCAGTTTTTCATGGCGCTTGCTCATATTATAAACCCCTCTCAAACTTTATCAGAGGAACAATGACCTCTTCGATTGAAACGCCTCCGTGCCCGACAATTGCCGTGCCTGGAGTAACAAATGCATCCCTGCCGCTGGCAATAAGCGGGAAATAACCCTGAGGCAACCCGATCGGTTGCCACTCGCTGGCAAAAGGAAATTCACGAGCAACCGTTGTGCGAAGTTCAGGCGTCGGATAGACACGAACCCGCTCTCCACGAGTTTCAGCAATGACACCTTCAGAAGGTCGACCTTTGCCCTGGCACTCAATATTGCCATGATCAGAGGTCAACCAGACGTCATAACCATGAAGCAAAAGGTAATCGATAAGCGAATTGAGAAACCCTCCCTGACACCACTGCTTGATCTGATTGTGCATGCCCGCCGCGCCGAGCTGCATACCATGCATGATTTTATCAACCTTGTCCACGACCAGCCCGAGTGCTCTCGTTTTTCCTGGATGTACAGTCGCTTCAAGGGTGCTTGAAACATCTCCATCGCCCAGACCTCGTTGATAAGCGATGTCAAGACGAGAGAGCCCTGCATCCTCCCAGAACTGTTTCCAGAGATTACTTTCACTATTTGTAGACTGTATTGACGCAGGGAAATAAAGTGGCGGCTTGCCTGAAAAAATAGCCTGTCTTGACACCGAGGTCAATGTTGGAATCCAGGCAAAAACCGCTGACTCCCTCATAATTAAACTGCTGTTCTGAACCCGGAGAATCTCACGAACAGAGACCCACTGATCCAGCGACAAACCGTCAACAACAAGCAGTGCCACACGACGTTTTTTATCATCATCAAGTTCACGGGCAAGAGCTCTTGGCACATGGTGCAGCATCGCCGGATTCTTTGGCGGCAGATTGATGATACTTGAATAATGAGTGTTTAACCATTGAGCAAAGGCGGCATTCAGTTTATCACCGATTTGCAGCAACCGTGTTTTACGTTCCTCATCCTCAGCGCAATGAACCAATGCCGTCAGCTCCGCCCATTTCAAGGCATAAGTGATCCAGTCAGAATAACGGCAATCCTCGACAGGCATCTCTTTTTCAATAATCTCAAAAAGCCGGGAAATCCTTAACGTATCATCTGCTGATACAGAGTCAACAATACCGCTCCGAATCCAGGACGATACATCAATGGTGACTCCAGGTTTTTGAACCGGATGCAATTTTCCTTCAACAAAAAGATTGTCGATGTAAACCCGTATGTCATGATGGTCAAACGGAAGATAATCAGGCCCTTGGTACTTCATGGGATTTTCACGAAGCTGTCTGTCAGCACTGATTCTGCCCAGAAAGAGTGGCCACCGTTCCTGAAGGAATGCAAAAAAAGCCTTCTCATCCGAAACGATTACATCCAGTGGCCATTCAAGAAACCCTGCTTGCCCCCGGAGCTGCTGGACCAGACGAAGGGCCAAAATATCAGGAAGTGCAATCTTACTGTAATGCAGGCGGAGCAGAACCCTGAGCAGATCGACATCGGATACAATCAGTTCTGCTGCAACCCTGAAAACATGGCGCAGGATAAAATCCCTGGTCGCATTGTCACCCATACGGTCCTGCGAAAATGTATGCTGAGCTTCGAACAATGCATCCAGAAACGAGCGATCCAGTTGCTCAAGAACCGGGTAGCTCAAGTTTGGGAAAAGATTGCCAAGGTTAAACGAGAGTTTTCTTCCGGCCTGCAGCAAGTCATAAGGTAGAGATTCCAGTTCTGTATCCTGAAGTCGAAGAATAACCACCAAATCGGTATGCTCACCCCTGTCCCAAATTGCACGGTATTTTGATTCATAGGCATATCGAAACTCAACAGGATCATTGAATTCAATGAGCTCAAAACCGCGATGGCGCAGTTCAAGAGCAAGAGTCTCTTCCGTTAACAGGCTGTCAGGGTCCGCAACGAGGGTGAGGCGGCTCACATTCGGCACAAAGTCGTTCAGAATACTCTCTCTCCAGCTCTTCACTGTGAACCTCCTTTCATGATGCGCATGAGCAGCAGCGGACGAATCTCCGGAACTACCTGCCTTGCTGATTCAAGCTCTTTGCGCCATCCGGTCTCCTCAACATTACACTGCGTTGTCCGATATTGACGCACCTCCGGTAATCCTACCCGTTCTATAGCCCTTCTCCTGGCGCTGAAAGCAACAGCACCCCGCTCGTCTTCACGAGCGACAGCCGATTGATGTTCTTGCTGCAATGCATCAAACAACTCTTTGCCCTCCTCTTCACAAACTTGCAGAAGACGGTTATAGATGGTGATTGATTCATCTGAATCCATAGCAGCAAGCACCTTCAGCTCTTCAGATTGCAATGAATCCCAGATGTGGCGGGCCGTCGGCATAAAAACGGCACCCTCTTCACTCTGAAAAACCGCGATGTAGCGACGACGAACGAGAGGGATTCTTATAAGCCCGCCTTTCTGGTGCATCCCTGCTTGTAGGCGGATTTCAAAAAGAGCCCAGAAACCTGAAATCGTTGGAGGCAGTCCACTTAAGGAGACGCAAGGTATGGGCTGAGCAGCCATAATTTGGGGCAAGTTGAGTGCCAGCCCACGAAGTTGATTATTTTCCAGATTAAGCAACAGTGTATCCGGCTTGTTTTGTGCATCTCTGGAGCTGAATACGCACCGATGAGAAACATCGCCATCAGGCCAGGTCAACTCCCAGCCGGTACGTTTTTGTATTGCTTTGCCGCCATGAGCATGCAGATAACAAACCGTCATCCTCTCCAGCCAGTGAGGCAGAGGATGGGAGCGTAGCCGTTCTGCCGCCTGAAGGTCAGGTTCGTCAGAAATACCGTA
>CAIMHT010000071.1 GCA_903840935.1 uncultured Chlorobiaceae bacterium | reverse complement strand
TCTCGATGAGTGGGATGAAATAACGACAGGAGTTTCTTTCCGGCGGATATCATGCCAGCACCTGGCACTTGATTGAGGGTCCAGATCGACAATTGCACAGTGCAATCCCCTGCGCTCTGCAGCAATGGCCAGATTAACGGCAATCGTTGTTTTTCCTGCCCCGCCCTTCTGGGAGACAACAGCTATTGTTTTCATTATCTCGGCTTTGATTTCACTCCTTGAAGCACTCTGCAAATCTGCGTCAATACCTTTTGACATTGATAAAAATGATTCATCACTATTTCACCCGGTATACTGATTTTCGCTTGACAAGTTTGTTGATGACCTCCTTTTCCCTCTCGTAATTGGAACGCACCCTGCTCTGATCGAGCCACTCTTTCAACTTGATTTCCGAGAAGTAGAGCCTCTTTGTTTTTTTCATATAGGGAATCTTGTTGCGCTGAACCAGACTATAGATCGTTGGGATTGCAAGACGCAGATACTCGGCGGCTTCAGAAACCGTAAGCAGCTTGTCCGGCTTTTCGGATTGTAACGCTCTGGTTATTTCCTGACGTATGATGACGGGGAGAGCATCGATCAAATCATCAATCGACTTAAACCGGGGGTTTTCATCATGTCCCATCGCTGATTCCTTTAAAGGTTCTTGAGAGCAACGATGGAAAATCATCTAAAAAATTAACCCCGTTCAACCTCCAGAGGGTAAAACGGGGTACGGTTTATTATGGGTTTTTTGTCAGAAGTGCAGGCGTGGGTTGCTGCTGAATGATGAGCAGGACGCGGGGTAACTACCTGCAAGCTCTTCAGCTATTCCGGAATGACGCGAGAGGATGGCGCTTGTTTTTCTTTACCAGCTTCTTTTGACTGCGGAATGAGTTTTGAACGGCAGCCATTCGAAAAGACAAATCCGGCTTCGGGATGAAGGCTCACCTTTTGCTTTCGTGAGAATATCCCAGACAGTATTCGGGCTCAACTCCGATTCTCCGCTTTTCGAACGGTACTTGAAGTTGTGGCAAAGCCAGTTACGAAGATGCGTCTGTGAATCGGTAATCTTTCGATGATAATGGAGGCGTCGGAAAACCTCGACCAATCTATTCTGGTTCCCCATGAAGAGAAGTTTGCGGTCTGACTCATTACCCTGCAGCAGTAACAGCAAATCCTCCTGATCCCTGGTGTCGAAAAATTTACTGAGGTCGTTATACAACTCATCAAGCTGTTCAGTGGAGAGATGAATCTTCAAAACCGACGAGCCATGAACCGGAACTGTTTTTGCCCGGACAAGGACTGGACGAGCCACCTCGATGTTTCGAGTGATGAGCGTGTTGTACTCCGGATACAACAACTGAATCCTCTCTGAAAATTTTGACGATGGTGTTCCTGAACGGTAACCTATCTCCTGGAACAAAAAACCGAGCGCACGCTCAAGGGTCACAAAAACGCCCTGATAGGTTTCATAACCTTCATCTGTGTCGTTTATGAATTCAGCGTTGTACAGTTCGGATACCTTTTGTTCGGCAGTCTTGCCAATCAGCATTCTGAAATGCTGCATCTCCCGGCCCCGGTATTCGAGAGGGATAAATTCGTGGCCAC
>CAIMHT010000070.1 GCA_903840935.1 uncultured Chlorobiaceae bacterium | reverse complement strand
GCCAAATATAAAAATGTTCAACGCCAACAAGAGAGGGTGAGCGATGCGAATTCATGATTTTGACCCTGAAAACAGGCCGAGAGAGCGCTTTTTGCGAAGCGGAGCCTCTTCACTCAGCCCGGCTGAGCTCCTTGCCATTATCCTGCGCACAGGAACAAAAAACATCAATATTGTCGATATTTGCAACGAAATCATAGCCCGCTTTACCCTTGAAAAACTTTCAGATATAACGATCAAGGAACTTCAAGAGGTTAAGGGAATCGGAAAGGCCAAAGCAATGCAGATCGTTGCCGTCTTCGAACTGAACAAGCGACTCCATTACAGCCGTAATCAGAATAAGAAAATTCAGGCTGCAAGCGATATTTTCGAGTATATGGCAGGGAGAGTTCCGGATGAAACAAAGGAGCATCTTTTTGTGCTCCACCTGAACACAAAAAACCAGATCACCAAAACCGAGCTCGTCTCTGTTGGAACACTCAACGCGGCCCTCATTCATCCTCGGGAGGTTTTCAAGGGGGCAATAAAGGAGAGTTCCCACGCCATTATTCTGGTGCATAACCACCCTTCAGGCGATACGGAACCAAGCAGCGCAGACAAACAGGTCACTGAACTCCTCAAAAAGGCAAGCACCATCATCCAGATCGACCTGCTCGACCATATTATAACGGGAAAAACAGGATGGTTCAGCTTTCGGGAAAGTGGCCTTCTCTGAGAACTGCTCTTCAGCCAAACGACAACCGGGCACTACCGGAATTTTCCTGGCTGTTCTGAGAAATTTCACGAACATTCCTTGCCTGCAGCCCTTTCTGAGTTTTGTCAAGTTCAAAATCAACGTCCGCATCCTGGTTCAGCACCTTGAAATTCTGATCGGACTGGATGGCGGAAAAATGGACAAAAATATCCTCTCCACCCTCTGGATTCAAAAGAAACCCATAACCTTTTTTGCCATCAAACCATTTAACTTTACTTATAGCCATGATAAACCTGAAAATTTACCATTTTTAGAGGATGTGCAGTGCATCGATGGAAAGAACGCACACGCAATTTATTTATGATGCAAATATATAAATTTTTTCTCACTTATTTCGTTTTTGCAAAAAAGACACACCACCGCATTATATTCTTGACACCACCTGATAAGCGAATCAAGATTTGTTAAAAAAAGGTACGCACAAAAAATGAAACAGGTTATCATCATCACCGGTGCAGGCAAGGGAATCGGCAGGGCCATTGCCCTTGAATTTGCCCAAGCATCAAAAATGCATAAGGGGTTTAAGCCCGCCCTGATCCTTGCATCAAGAACCATTTCCGATCTGGAGTCAGTTGCCGCCGAATGCCGCTCTTTTGGGGCGACAGCAGATATTTTTCAGGTGGACATTGCCAATACCGCCCAGATTGAGCGTCTCGTCAACACGACTGTTGAGCGATATGGCTCGATTGATTGCCTGGTCAACAATGCCGGTGTCGGGCGCTTTAAGCCACTCACCGAGATGACCGAGGAGGATTTTGATTATACGATGTCGACAAACCTCAAGGGCACCTTTTTCCTCACACAGAGAGTTTTTGGGCTTATGGAAAAGAGGAGGTCTGGCCATATTTTCTTTATCACCTCCATTGCTGCGGAGATGGCATTCAAGAGCTCTTCGATCTACTGCATGTCAAAGTTTGCTCAGAAAGGGTTGGTTGAGGTAATGCGGCTTTATGCTAAAACATGCAACGTCCGCATTACCAATGTCATGCCCGGTGCGGTTTATACTCCGATGTGGGGCGAGGTACCCGATGCCATGAAATCCGTCATGATGAGGCCTGAAGATATTGCAGGCCCTGTTGTCGGTGCCTATTTCATGCCACAACGAACATCGGTTGAAGAGCTTGTACTCAGGCCGGTTTGCGGAGATATCAATGAATAACAAAGCAAAAGCTCTTGTGGGAAAGCAGCCTTTTTTCCCGTATTTTGGGCATTCTTCTTATCAAAAAAACTATTGAGCACAAACAACCATGAGTCTGAAAGAAAAAATAGATCTTGATCTGAAAAATACCATGAAAAGCGGCGACAAGATCCGTCTGAACGCCATCCGTTCCATCCGGGCATCACTGCTTGAAAAGGAGGTATCCATCCGTGTTGCTGGCAAGGGTGTACTGAGTGAAGAGCAGGAAATTGAGGTGCTCGTCAGCCTTGCAAAAAAACGACGCGATGCCATCGAACAGTTTACCGCAGGAAACCGTCCCGACCTTGCTGCTACTGAGCTTTCGGAACTCACCGTTATCGACGAGTATCTGCCAGAACCAGTTTCCGATGATGAGCTGAGGGCCGTTGTAGAAGATATTGTCACAAAAACAGGAGCAACGTCAATAAAAGATATCGGCAAAGTCATGGGTCAGGCAATGAAAGCACTCAAAGGCAAAGCTGACGGTACAAAAGTTCAGGAAATCGTCAAGTCACTGCTTTCAGCATAACCCACTTTCTTCACCATCATGCTTGATATCAACTATATTCGCCAGAATCCGGAAGAAGTTTTAAAAATGCTGCACAAGCGCCAACTTGCTTCGGAAGAGCCCAAAGTGGCGCAACTCCTCGACTTCGACAGGGAGCGCAAAGTGCTTGTACAGCGCTCAGACGATCTGAAAGCCCTGCGCAACAAGGTTTCAAAAGAGATTGCTGACATAAAAAAAAGCGGCATTGGTTCATCTGAAGAGCTGATTCTCCAGATGAAATCAGTTTCCGAGGAAATTGCCGGAATGAACGGCTTGCTTGGTAACCTTGAAGAGCAGATTGAAAAAATTCTTCTGGAGCTACCCAACAAGCTGCATCCATCCGTTCCTGTCGGGCGCTCAGCAGACGACAACCAAATCTTCAAGGATTCGGTATCATTTCCCTACAATCTTGACTTTCCGGTCAAAAACCACCTTGAACTGGGCAAATCTCTCGGGATTCTTGATTTTGAACGGGGCGCAAAGGTTTGCGGAGCAGGATTTCCTGTCTACATGGGAAAAGGAGCTCGCCTTGAACGCGCACTGATCAACTTCATGCTCGACTGTCATA
Organism: uncultured Chlorobiaceae bacterium; assembly: GCA_903840935.1. GTDB lineage: Bacteria > Bacteroidota > Chlorobiia > Chlorobiales > Chlorobiaceae > Chlorobium. Next base: position 6,826 of record CAIMHT010000070.1, on the reverse strand, counting down.
CCGAGCGTCATGGCTATACCGAAGTCTTCCCCCCATTTCTTGTCAACCAGGAGTCACTCAGGGGCACCGGGCAATGGCCGAAATTCGCCGATCAGGTTTACCATATTGAAGAGGATGATCTCTACGCCATTCCAACGGCAGAGGTGCCGGTAACCAATCTGCACAGGGGCGAAATGGTTGACGCTAATGCGCTTCCAATCTCCTATGCAGCTTATTCCGCATGTTTCCGTCGTGAGGCGGGAAGCTATGGCAAGGATACCAGGGGCTTCCTCAGGGTACACCAGTTCAACAAGGTGGAGATGGTAAAGTTCACCCGCCCGGAAGAGTCATACAAAGCGCTTGAAACGATTCGAGAGAACGCAGAAGCAATTCTCACGGCCCTTAAAATACCTTACCGGGTGCTTTTACTCTGCAGCGGCGACATCAGTGCCAATGCAACAAAATGTTATGACATCGAGGTCTGGTCGCCGGCTGAACAAAAATATCTTGAAGCATCAAGCTGTTCAAACTTTGAGGATTACCAGGCACGGCGCGCCAACATCCGCTTCAAGCCGGAGAGCAACGCAAAACCTGAGTTCGTGCACACCCTGAATGGTTCCGGTCTGGCAACCTCCCGGCTTATGGTCTCCCTGCTTGAGCACTACCAGACACCGGCAGGCTCTGTCATGGTTCCGGAAGTTTTACGCCACTACACGAGGTTTGACGAGATCACTCAGACCACCGAGTGAGCCTGCAAAGCCCTCCCATCCAGAAAATCCCTGACCATACGGCTCACCTTTTCAACATCAATAAGAAAAGCGTCGTGGCCGTATGGTTCGTCAAGATAAAGAATAGTTGAGTTTGGCATAAACCGGGCAAGCTCCTCCTGCTCCTCTTTCGGGTAAAGAATATCGGAATTGATGGAAAGGATTTCCACAGGAATCTGAATGGAGCGCAAAACCTCTTCGTAACCCGCCCTGCCCCGACCAAGATCGTGCATATCCATCGCTTTGGTCAGGGTGACGTAGCTGTTGGCATCAAAACGCTCGACCAGTTTACGGCCCTGATGGTGCAGATAGCTCTCTGCCTTGAATATTTTACCATGATGCAAATCCCGGCCAAACCGCGTCTGAAAGTTTTCGAAGCTCCTGTAAGTGCACATGGCCATCATCCTCGCCGCTGCAAGACCTTTGGCAGGAGGATGACCATCCTCGTACCAGCCATCGTTCCAGTCGCGATCGGCATAGATAGCCTGCCGTTGAGCTTCGCTCTGCGCTATGCACCACGCCGAGTGACGACCGGAAGCGCCCATCGGCACAAGAGCCTGAACAATATCAGGATAGAGCGCACCCCACTCAAGAACCTGCATGCCACCAAGAGAGGCACCAACGGCAAGTTTGACCCGATCAATACCGAGTCCGGCAAGCAAAAGTCGCTGCACCTCAACCATGTCCCTGATCGTGATCAGTGGAAAAGCAGGGCCGTAATGGCGACCGGTAAGAGGATTAAGTGAGGTCGGGCCTGTCGTTCCATAGCAACTGCCAAGCACGTTGCTGCAGATGATGAAATCCTCACTCGCATCAAAAGCGCCTCCTCGCGAAAACATTCCTTCCCACCAGCCATCCGCATCAGCAGAGCCGGTAAGGGCCTGACAGACAAGCACCACATTATCTTTGCGCTCATTCAGCGTTCCCCAGGTTCTGTAGGCAACCCGCACTGAAGGAAGCATCTCCCTAAACTCGGTCACAAAGGGTTCCTTTGTATCGAAGTAGTGCGTTTTTTCGGAAATCATCTCCGTATATGCTCTCATGCGCTTCGTGTCAGTTTTGCAATAGCTTGTTCAAAAACGGCCTTGATCGTATTGATAATGCTCTCTGTGCAGAAGGGAGCTCTACCAAATCGACGGTACCTCCGGCAGATGTCAAAAAGTGGCACCCTTGTGAATGGAGAGCGTCACCGCTCCCGAAACACAAAAGTAACCCGTAATAAAATAACAAGTTACAGGAAAATATCTGAAGAGAGGTATGAACCCGAAAGAAAGGCATGCATACCATCATCATTCCCGGCCATTATTCCGGGATGGAATTGGCACCGCTCATTGTGGCAATGACGGTTGCCAAGGCTTCTCAGGGCCAGTCCCTCCACCTTTCTCGATGACAGCTTGAAATCTTGAAAAGAACATTTAGTCTGATTAATCTACAACAGGGAATAGTATTTTACAAACAGCCTGAAGGGCCAATGTATTTTAATTGTTTTTAATGATTACCCATGACCACAGCACGAGAACTAGCATTGCATGTCCTGCAGTCACTTGAAACCGGAAAACAGCGATCTGACCAGATCCTGCACCACGCTCTGCAGCACTCTGCACTGAACCGTATTGACCGGGCACTCACCACAGGGCTGGTCAACGGGGTTCTGCGCTATAGGCTTCAGCTTGATTTCATTATCGGACGGTTCTACCACCATAATTTTGAAAAGGCTGCGCCGGTCATGAAAAACATTCTCCGCCTCGGTGTCTATCAGATCATCTTCCTCAGCAAGGTTCCCGACTGGGCCGCCGTCAACGAATGCGTGAAACTTGCCAGAAAATACAAGGGTGAGAGGATGTCGAAACTGGTCAACGGTGTGTTGAGAAAAATCACACCACACAGCGTCGCCCTTGATGAGTGGCTGAAAGAGAAAAACACTGAAGAGCAACTCGCCGTGAAGTACTCGCACCCGCAATGGCTCGTTGATCGGTGGCTCAAGGCTTACGGTTGGGAAAAGTGTGAGGCTCTCCTCCTCTATAACAACCAATTTCCCTCTTTTGGATTCAGGATCAACCGATTGAAGAATTCGGCAGGAAAGCTTTTCTCCGACCCGACCATGGCGGCTGTGACCCATGAAGAGTGCGGCATTGAAAACTTCTTTCTCTCAAAGGATTTCAGCTCTTTTGAACCTGCCGTGATCGATGGACGCCTTACCGTCCAGAACCCGACACAGGCGCTTGCCTGCCTGCTGCTCAATCCTGCTCCGGGCAGCAATGTGCTCGACCTGTGCGCAGCGCCGGGAGGAAAAGCCACCTTCATGGCAGAGCTGATGAACAACAGTGGTCAAATTACCGCTGTTGACCGCTATGAACAGAAACTTGCAAAAACAGACGCTCACGCCGAAGCGCTCGGCATCACCATCATCCGCACCGTAGCAGAGGACGCGCGAAGCTTTACGCCCGGCATCCGTCCCGACGCTATTCTGCTCGACGCTCCCTGTACGGGAACCGGAGTCCTTGGACGGCGCGCTGAACTGCGATGGAAACTGAACCCCGAAACTCTCCGTGAACTCCAGATACTGCAGGCGGAACTGCTTGATCATGCGGCAGAACTGCTCAATGAGGATGGCGTTCTGGTCTATGCGACATGCTCCATTGAACCTGAGGAAAACAGTATGCAAATCTACTCATTTCTGCGAAGGCACTCCGATTTCACTGTTGATCCTGTTGGTGGGCATATCCCGGAACCATCCAGGCAGGGCAATAATGGGTGTGGTGCAATCCTTACCCTGCCAGGAGAGCATCACGGTTTTGATGGTGGCTTCTGCCAGCGACTGCGGAAAACAAGGAGGTAACGGCATGAATATGCTGCACCATGACTACCGGAGTGCTCTTGAGAGTTTCCTGAACTATATGCTCATTGAGCGCAACTTTGCGGCAAACACCCGGGAGTCGTACAGCAACGATCTCCGGCGCTACCTTCTCTTCATGCAGCAACATTCAAGAGTGAAGGAGGTTATCACAACTCACCATATTGAGGAGTTCATAGGTGAGCTTTACGCCATTGGCCTTGAAGCAAGCTCAATAGCGAGAAACATCTCTGCGATACGCTCGTTTCATAAATTTCTGGTGCTCGAACGCGCACTCGGCACAAACCCGGCGGAAAACATCCATCAACCCAAAAAAGCAAACTACCTGCCGAGTGTCCTGACAGTTGAAGAGACCATGCGCCTGCTCGCTGCCCCCGATACGCAAAACCCTCCAGGCAAATATGATCTGCGAGACAGGGCGATGCTTGAACTCCTTTACGCAACGGGCGTCAGAGTGAGTGAACTCATCAACATCCGGCAACAGAGCCTCTATCTCGATGCTGGTTTTGTGAGAATTTTCGGCAAGGGGGCAAAAGAGAGGCTTGTGCCCGTCGGGAGTTCCGCCATCGCATGGATACGGCGATACCAAACGGAACTTCGGCCTGCACTGGTGCAGCGCAACTCCGATGATTACCTCTTTCTGAATGCACGCGGCATAAAACTTTCACGCATGGCGCTTTTTTCCATGGTGCAAAAATATGCTCTCATGGCCGGAATTGAAAAAAATATCAGTCCGCATACCTTCCGCCATACCTTCGCCACCCATCTTCTTGAGGGCGGAGCCGATCTTCGCGCCGTTCAGGAGATGCTCGGACACCGCTCCATTGTCACCACACAGATCTACACGCATATCGACCGCTCATTCATTAAAGAAGTACACAAAAGCTTTCATCCGAGGGGATGAGCATTTCCGGAGTTCAGTATCCCTTTGTCTCGATGATCAGCCGTTTCTTGTCGTGGCTCTCCATCTCTATTTTCAAGGCAGAAAGAGTCATGTTCACATCAGCAAGAAAAAAGAGCAGTGAAAAACTCAGACAAAGCATACTGAGAATAAATATCGCCGACAAGAGCATCGGAAGATCGATATTGACAAGCGCACTGAGAAACAGCATCATGATCAGCAATGAGGCTCCAAGGCAGGTCATGCAGGCAAGCAGAATGGAGATACGGATATAGCGTGCCCGTTTCCAGAGAATTGCAATCTCCTTGTTTATCCTGATGATGTATGTCTCAGGATAGGATTCAAGATTGTCGAGCAATGAGCGGGAGCGGTCGATAATACGACCAAGCCTGTTGGTCATGGTAAGAAGCAGAAGGCCGAGACCTGAGATGAGAATCATCGGGCCAATTGCGGTTTGAAGAATAGGAACAAGCTCTTTGAACGAAGTAACTGACATAACATCCTTGTTTGTAGAAAAAAAATACGATCGTCATCATCAAAACGAAATAATCTCACCCGGCTTTGGAATCGTCGCCTTCAGACCAAGATGTTCTTCAAGCGCACTGCGGAAAATTTTTTTGACCGGCTCGTCGCCATGTACGACAAAAACCTCAGGATCACTTTCAAACCTGCTCATCCAGCGCAAAAGGTCATTCTGGTCGCCATGCGCCGACAACCCGCCAATGGTATGGACCGTTGCCTTGACAGGGTAACTCCTGCCATGAATAACTACCTCCATGTCACCATTGACAATTGAGCGACCCAGTGTTCCTTCCGCCTGAAAACCGGTCATAAGCAGGCAGCACTCTGGACGCTGTATATGGTGCTTGAGATGGTGCAGTATCCTGCCTCCATTGCACATGCCGCTTCCGGCGATAATGATGGCACCGCTTTTAATGGCATTGATTGCCTGCGACTGCTCAACCCTGGCAGTAAAATGAAGGTTTTTCAAACGAGGCATCATCTTTTTGTCGTGTCGCAAGGCCACCGCTTCCTTATCATGAAGTTCAGGATAATCCCAGTAGATACGACTGGCTTCGATAGCCATCGGGCTGTCAAGATAAACCTGCCAGCGGTCAAGCTCCCACTCATCGTAATAGAGACCAAAGAGATAAAGAAGTTCCTGACTTCTGCCAATCGAAAAAGCCGGAATGATAATATTGCCATGCCCGGTGCTCGCTGAGCGGATAATCTCCCCTATTTCAGCCAGAGTAAGCTTGATATCCCGATGCAGACGGTCCCCGTAGGTACTCTCAAGGATGACCGCATCAGCTCTCTCTATAGTTTCTGGATCATTGAGAATCGGCGAACCGTACTGCCCCACATCACCACTGAACACAACTTTTCTTGCCAACCCATCTTCCTTTAACCATAACTCAACAAGAGCTGAACCGAGAATATGACCAGCATCGCTAAAGCGAATGGTGATTCCCGGAAGAATTTCACGCTTTTCGTGGTAAGAGAGACCGATCAGAGTACGAAGCGAACGAACCACATCTTCACGGGTATAAAGCGGCTCCGCATGATGATCATGCCGGGTTAACGGGTGCTTCCGGCGATACTCGGCATCACGCTCGGCAAGTGATGCCGAATCAAGCAGCAATATCCGGCACAGATCAACCGTCGCCTGTTGCGTATAAACAGCTCCCCTGAACCCCTGTTTAACAAGATAAGGGAGACGACCGGAGTGGTCGATATGGCCATGACTCAATACGACAGCGTCAATCATGGCAGGCTCAAAAGGAAATGGCTTTTTATTGATTGCCTCGTCAACCGGTGAACCCTGTATGAGGCCACAATCAAGCAAAACCGTAAATCCATTTACCCTGAGGATATGACATGAACCGGTCACTCTCTCCGTTGCGCCGTAAAATTGCAGTTCCATAGTTTTATCCCCTACTCCCGATTTTACAAGCCTTTTACGAAATTGAACAAAAAAAAGGCGGGGAAAAATTCCCCGCCTTAATCAAAAAGCAGAAATATACGGTTTAACCCTTACGTTTTTTTTTTGCACCAGTAAAGAATGTCGTCTCTTTTCCTGCCGGCTTAAAGGGCTTCTTGAAACTCTTTTTCGGACTGTAAGGTGACTCGTGCTCCTGATCTTCCATTTTGCTCAACCGCAGTTGACGACCACAGACCCTGACAGTTCTCAGTTCATGAAAAACATTGTCCGGCATACCCTGCGGCAGTTCGACCGTGCTGTAGCTGTCATTGATAGAAATATGGCCAACCGATTCGGGATCAAGACCCACTTCGTTGAGGATAGCGCCAAGAATATTGCCTGCT
>CAIMHT010000069.1 GCA_903840935.1 uncultured Chlorobiaceae bacterium | reverse complement strand
TCAAGGATCTTGCGGGCAACAGTTACACCGGTACGTCTGCCTATGACTTTACGACAGCTCCTGCTGCTGATACGACAGCACCAACAGTTTCCGTTTACAGCCCGGCAGGTGCGGCCACCGGGGTCGCCATCGGCAGTGATATTGTGTTGACCTTCAGTGAAGCAATCCAGAGGGGAAGCGGTAAGATAGTGATACACAGCGATTTGCCAACTGGTACCCCCATAGCAACCTTTGACGCGGCTACGAGCGGAAATCTTTCGATGTCGGGAAGTAACCTGACGATTAATCCGTCAACTGACCTTGCAGATGGTACACACTATTTCGTTACGCTGGATGCCGGATCGGTCAAGGATTTTGCGGGCAACAGTTACACCGGTACGTCTGCCTATGACTTTACGACAGCTCCTGCTGCTGATACGACAGCACCAACAGTTTCCGTTTACAGCCCGGCAGGTGCGGCCACCGGGGTTGCCATCGGCAGTGATATTGTGTTGACCTTCAGTGAAGCAATCCAGAGGGGAAGCGGTACGATAGTGATACACAGCGATTCGCCAACTGGTTCACCCATTGCAACCTTTGACGCGGCTAAGAGCGGAAATCTTTCGGTTTCGGGAAGTACCCTGACGATCAACCCGTCAACTGACCTTGCAAATGGCACACACTATTTCGTTACGCTGGATGCCGGATCGGTCAAGGATCTTGCGGGCAACAGTTACACCGGTACGTTTGCCTATGACTTTACGACAGAGGCCGTAATAAATAATCCTGCTGACACGACGCCGCCAGTTGTTACTGAATTTCATCCTGCAGACGCGACAACCGATGTTGACGTCAGCAGTGACATTGTTCTGACTTTCAGCGAAGCAATCCAGAAAGGATCCGGTACGATAGTGATACACCGCGGTTCTCCAACCGGTACGGAAGTAGCAACCTATGATGCTGCGACGAGTGGTAATGTCACCGTATCAGATAATATGCTCATCATTAACCCGACTGGTAATCTGGCGAACAGTACCCATTACTATGTCACTGTCTCTGAGGGTTCAGTCAAAGATCTTGTTGGTAACAGTTATGCCGGCACCTCCTCATACGATTTTTCGACGGTAGCATCGGACAATAGCAACCATGACAACCATGACAGCCATGACAGTCATGCTATAGCGTTAACCGGTATCTATACTTGAGTGGACCGAACTAATGCCCGATCAAGATTATGTTTGCTGTCGACATGTCCGCACCATAACGATTCTATAGAGTTCTGAGCTGAGTTGGCGCCAATTTACGAAGAGCACGACTCCCCTTTATAAAGGAATAAAACTCCTTTATGAAGGGGAGTCGCTTGTTTAGGGGGGGCCGCTTGATGCCCAAAACAGGCACCCCGCATCAAGTGGCGGAATTTTCTCTGGAGTGGTTTCGACACATATCCATCAGACCGCATTCAGAAGAAAACGGAGCGGTTGTCCTGCCCGTAATTTCCTTTACAGGATGGATGTGTTTTCATTGTATGTCTCAATACGGACTTTTGCCACTCCGCTCCTGACAAGACCGATCTCTCTGGCTGCAGCCGGCGAAACATCAATGATTCTTCCGTGCCGGTAAGGGCCCCGGTCGTTGATGCGTACCACAACCGTTTTTCCGTTTTCAAGATTGATAACTCTGACGCTGGTACCGAAAGGAAGGGTGCGGTGTGCGGCTGTGAAATGGCTGAGGCTGAAATATTCCCCATTGGCTGTTTTTCTTCCGCTGAACTTGCGGGCGTAGTATGAGGCTTTGCCTTCGGAAAGAAGAGCACTCCCGTCCGGGATCATCGTCTGTGCGCCTGTTGACGAAGCGGGATTTGCCTCAATATTTTCGGGGAGCCACTGCATACCCGAAGAGACAGGATTGCTGAGTTTCCCACTCTCTTCTGCATGAAGGGTACCCTGGTTCAGTGCGGCGCAAAGCATCAGTGCAAAGAGTGTCAGGAGCCCCATTCCTGATTGGAATCGTTTTCTTTTCGCCATAATACAAAAAAGGTTACGAGCGTTTTGTTAAACGTTGTCATCTCGACCGTTTCGGGAAAGGTCGTTGATCTTGTATCTTTATGATCAGCCTGCGATAAAGGCTGATTGGCCTGAACTGAGTGCTTCGAGTTTTACCCGTACAGTTCCGGATTTTATGAGTCCGATCTCTTTTGCTGCGCTTGTGGATAAATCAATGATTCTTCCTTTGACAAACGGGCCCCGATCGTTGATGCGCACAATGACATCCTTGCCGTTTCGCAGATTGGTCACCCTTACCCTGGTACCGAATGGAAGGAATGGGTGGGCTGCGGTCAACTTGTCCATATTGAATGTTTCGCCATTTGCTGTCTTGCGACCGTGAAACTGATCAGAGTAAAAGGATGCGCGGCCTTCGGTAACGGGAACAAGTGCCTTTTTTTGCGATCGAGAGCCCTCTCTTGAACGGAGAGCGGGACGGATGGCCGCCTCGGCAGAGTTGTACAGTGGGTTAAAGTGAGTGGCGGGTCCTGAAAAATTTGAGCCGATATGGCTTGCTCCGAGAGCTATGGTGATCAGGATACCAACAAATGACAAGGTAAAAAATTGTTTTTCATGCTTCATGCGCTCATGGTTTAAATCCGCTGTTCCTTAAAAAAGAGTACTCGTACAGGAAACAGGTAAAAAATGAATTAAAAGCACTAATGCTATTCAGTTCTTTTACATTTTTCAATATAAAGAAAATATTCCAAAGCAAGAAATATCTGTCGGAGTGCTTGTTTGTAAAGGTGTTACAGCTTTTTTTTTCTCTTTTTTTGGGGTAGTGGCCTCATTTTACCGTTCAATCCGCTCTTTTTTTCTTGATATATTGAGAGCCGTGCCGTGCGTTTTGATCTCTGTCCGGTTTCTTCGATTTAGAACTTATTAGTCTATATTGTCGGGTATAATTTTCTGGAATTTCAATACGATTTTCATTTTCCCTCGTTGATTATGTCAAAAATATCGGAAGGTGCAGGATTAGAAAACAAGTCAGAACAATCAGGCATGAAACGGCTTGCCGGCCTCTCTCTTGCTGCTCTCGGGGTGGTTTTTGGTGATATCGGTACAAGCCCTCTTTATGCCGTTCGGGAGTGTTTTCATGGTGAGTATGGTATTCCTATCTCACAAGGGAATGTTCTTGGTGTTCTTTCCCTGCTCGTATGGGCCCTTATCCTGATTGTCAGTCTGAAATATCTGACCTTTATCATGAAAGCTGATAATGACGGGGAGGGCGGTATTCTTGCCCTTACAGCCCTGATTATCACGCAAAGCAAGAAAAAGGGTTATGAGCGGTGGTTTCTGGTGGTTATCGGCTTGTTTGGAGCAGCATTGCTTTATGGCGATGGCATGATTACTCCTGCCATCTCGGTGCTCAGTGCAGTTGAGGGTATGCAGATTATCGCTCCGGCATTCAAGGAGCTTGTCATACCGGCCACCATTCTGGTTCTTGTCGGCCTTTTCTTTTTTCAGCATCATGGCACAGCAAGGGTCGGCGCACTGTTTGGCCCGATTATTTTTGTCTGGTTTGTGGTTATCGGTTTACTTGGTCTTGTGGAAATTATCCGATTTCCGCAGATTTTGCAGGCGATTCTGCCCTGGTATGGTATCTCTTTTCTTTTGAGCAATCATCTTCAGGGTTTTATGGTTCTTGGGGCGGTTTTCCTCTCTGTTACAGGTGCTGAGGCGCTCTATGCCGATATGGGTCATTTCGGAAAAAAGCCTATCCGGTTGACGTGGGTTTTGCTGGTGTTGCCTGCTTTGCTTTTGAACTATTTCGGGCAGGGTGCGCTGCTGCTTGCTTTTCCCGAGCAGTCTCACAATCCCTTTTACAGCCTTGTGCCTTCATGGGCAATGATTCCCATGGTGCTGCTTTCGACTTTGGCTACCATTATTGCATCGCAGGCGCTTATTACCGGTGTTTATTCACTGACCCAGCAGGCAATCCAGCTTGGTTACCTGCCCCGTTTAACCGTGACGCATACCTCAGCCAAGCATATCGGGCAGATTTATGTTCCAGCAGCAAACTGGGCATTGATGATCGCGACCATCACGTTGGTTGCCGGTTTCGGTTCGTCAAGCAAGCTCGCTGCGGCTTATGGCGTTGCGGTAACGGCAACCATGCTGATTTCCACGATCCTTTTCTATTATGTTGCACGAGATCTCTGGCAGTGGAACAAGGTCGGGCTCAATCTGCTGATCAGCTTTTTTGCCATTATTGATCTCTCCTTTTTTGGGGCAAGTGTGAGCAAGCTCTTTCAGGGTGCATGGTTTCCATTGGCAATAGGGCTGATGGTTTTTACCCTTATGCTTACCTGGAAGCAGGGACGCAGCCTGCTGTTGCAGCAGTTGCAGGATCGTACCTTGACGATTGAAGAGTTTCTGCAGAGCCTTGCATTGCAGCAACCCTACCGGGTGAATGGTCAGGCGGTCTATCTGACGGCCAATCCTGATGTCGTGCCTGTCGCCATGCTTCATAATCTGCGCCATAACAAGGTCATGCATTCGGAGGTGGCTCTTTTTCATTTCAGCACGGAACGGGTTCCGAGGGTTCCAAACCGCCAGAAGGTAGAGGTAACCAAGCTGGGTGATGGATTTTTTAAGGTCGTTGCCCGTTACGGATTTCTGGAATATCCCAATATCCGTCAGGTCATAGCGCTTGCAAATCGTCAGGGGCTGCATTTCAGGCCCGAGGCGATCAGCTTTTTCCTGAGCCGCGAAAAAATTGTTGCCGGGCTCAAGTCGAAAATGATTTTATGGCGCAAGAAACTTTTTGCCTTGATGTCTCGCAATGCGCTCAGTGCAACGGCATACTATGACCTTCCCGCTGGTCAGGTGATTGAGATAGGTGTTCTGGTGCAGATATGAGCGATGGTGCAGTTGCCGTAAGTCAGGGGCAGCAGACAGGTGAGGTATGATTGAGCTTTTGCAGCATATCGTTCTGAATCCGCTGCCATCATTGCTTGTTATTGGCAATCTGATTCTCATAGAAAGTCTTCTTTCTGTCGATAATGCGGCGGTGCTGGCCACCATGGTCATGGATTTGCCGCCCCAAAAACGGGCGGCTGCGTTAAAGTACGGTATTATTGGTGCCTATTTTTTCCGTGGAATTTGCCTTTTTTTTGCCTCCTTTCTGGTGCAAATCTGGTGGCTGAAGCCGATCGGCGGGTTTTACCTGCTCTACCTTGTCTGGTCCTGGCTTAAGGGCAGAAAAACCCCTCAAAAGGAGGATGATTATTTTGACAAGCAGAGTAACTGGTTTTATCGATGGGCGTCAGGGCCGTTAGGGGCATTCTGGTCGACAGTTCTTCTTGTTGAAATGATGGATCTTGCCTTTTCGATTGACAATATTTTTGCCGCAGTAGCATTTACGGATAATCTGGTGCTGATTTGTATCGGGGTTTTTATTGGAATTCTTGCAATGCGTTTTGTTGCCCAGGGGTTTGTCGTGCTGATGGAGCGTTATCCGTTTCTCGAAACGTGCGCATTTATGGTCATCGGCTTGCTTGGGCTCAAACTGTCACTCTCTGCGTTAGAGCATTATTATCCTGAAATCGCCTTTATCAGGTATCTGGAGGGTACGGATGGAGACATCATTACCTCTGGAGTGACCGTTGCCATTTTTATTGTTCCTGTACTTGCAAGCGTTCTATTCCATATTTCCCGAAAAGAGCGTTCTTGATGGCATAAAAAAATGTTGTTCGTCACGGAATGGTGCGTTATATTTTGTATAGTTGATGTATATGAATTATATACTCTTGTGTGTCGGACACAAGTGCACATATCTATGAATTGTATGGATCTCCATTTATGTTCATAGTAATTGATAAACGAATAGCATTTACCCATGTCTTCAAATACCGGATTCAGTCAAAGACTCAGGGAATATATATTGCAAAAACACGGTTCAGTCAACTCGTTTTGCAAAACAGTCGGAATAAAATACCCGGCTCAAATGACTCCTTATCTTCAGGGAAAATGTCGTCCCGGCAAAAAAATGCTTGAACGACTCAAAAATGATGGTGCGGATATACAGTGGTTGCAGAGTGGGCAGATGAAAGATTATCCATTGGCTTCGCTCAGCAGTGCAATGGCTTTTTCCCGCTCCCGAATGGATATCGACAACTTGTTCCGTCAGGTCCATCTGAATGTTGGAGCTGGTACTGATCGCTACAAGCCTGTTATTGAGGCTTATGCCCTTATTGATGATTCGGAACGTCTCGTTGATATGACAGGATCAATTGAAACTTTTTTTGGGTATGAACCCAATGCTTTGTCAGAGACGAGACTGAACCAACTGATTCATCCTGAGGATTATGTTTTTGTGAAGAGTATGTTGCAGAGACAACGGCAGGATGATGATATTGTGACCTTTCATTCGAGATTTAAAAATGGCGAAGGCATTTATGTGCCGGTAGAGTGGTGCCTCTATATAAAGTGCAAGCCAATGTCAGATTTGAGAGAGTATACCATGATTTTGAGGCGGTCGGGCAGTTAGTCGCAGACTGCATTTTGCCAGAGGCCTCTGAAGGGTGCATGCGATTGCTGTCATCATT
>CAIMHT010000068.1 GCA_903840935.1 uncultured Chlorobiaceae bacterium | reverse complement strand
CTGCAGGGTGCCGGAAAGGGTTCGCTATGGCAGGATGGCCGGTTTACCGGGTTTATGGCACAGGCCTTTCAGTCAATCCTTGCCAACAAGATGCGCTCTTTTCTCTCTGTCCTCGGTATTCTGGTCGGCGTTGCCTCAGTGATTGCCATGATTGCGCTCGGCGAAGGAGCAAAAGCCGCCATGCAGGAGCAGTTGAAATCGATGGGCTCGAACATGCTTTCGATCAGGGGAGGATCAGCCAAGATTCATGGCGCGGCTCAGGGAGCAGGTGCCGTCGCACGCTTTACCTTTACTGATGTTGACGATATTGCATCACTCCGTACACTGGTCAAAAATGCTGCCGGGGTAGTCAACGGCAATGCCCAGATCGTTTGCGGCAACAAAAACTGGAGTTCGACGTTGACCGGGGTGGGGTTTGATTATGGCCCCATGCGTTCGACAATGCCTACTGTCGGAAGATGGTTTACCCGTGAAGAGATTCAAAAGCGGGACAAGTTGGCCATTATTGGCGTGACGCTTGTCAAAGAGCTCTTTGGCAGCACCCTTCCGCTTGGCAAAACCATTAAAATCAACCGCATTAATTTTATGGTTATCGGTATAGCTCCGGCAAAAGGGTTTTCCGGGCCTCAGGATGAGGATGATGTGGTGATAATACCGGTGACGACCGCCATGTACCGTGTGCTCGGCAAAGATTATCTCAGCAGCATCTTTGTTGAGGTTGCTTCACCCACCTTGATTGAGCCAGCCAAAGCCGCCGTCAGTGCGCTGATCCGTAAAAGGCACAGACTGAAAGAAGGGGACGATTCGTTCAATATCAGGGATATGACCGAAATCCAGAAGATGCTTACCAGCACCACCCAGACCATGAGCCTTCTGCTTGGTTCCATTGCAGCCATCTCGCTGCTTGTTGGGGGGATTGGTATCATGAATATCATGCTGGTTTCTGTGACCGAAAGAACCCGCGAGATCGGGTTGCGCAAGGCCATCGGTGCCAGAAAAAGTGACATCATGCTCCAGTTTCTTGTGGAATCGGTCGGTTTGACCATAAGCGGCGGTTTCATCGGGGTTCTTGCCGGTATCGGTATCTCTCTGATCCTCTCCTATTTTGCCGGGTGGGCGGTAAAAACCTCTCTGATATCGGTTGTGCTTGCAACGGCCTTTTCGGCACTTATCGGCATTTTTTTCGGCCTTTGGCCTGCCAGAAAAGCCGCGGAACTGAAACCGCTTGAAGCTCTCCGGTATGAGTAATGGTGATGGCTCGGTTATTTATAACGGTCATCCTCAATAATGAAAAAGGATAAGATTATGAAACATTATACAGTGATACTGGTGATGCTGATGGCGCTGGCTGGATGCTCAGCATCGTACAAGGGCGATAGTAAAAGCGTTAACAAATCTGATTCTGCAAATCATGGACGCTTCATCGTCAGCAAAGAAGATGCCGCAACGTCGAAACAATCTGAATCATCCTGGATACCAAAAAGCTGTTTGATCTTGTCCCCTCGTACACAATGGGAGGATTTATTTGTGGTTTACTGGTCCACACGATCATGGTTATTCTGATGCTTGTCAATGCAAGGTGGTGGTTAGAAAAAAAGTGTGTGTTGTTCTTTCTTCGTGTGGTTGTGTGACTGGCTTGCGCAAGGCTGCCCTGCAGAAACAGCGGCAGCCTTGTTTAGCCGGATTATGCTCAGGAGTGTGAGTGTTTATTAATACTAATGATAAATAGAAATGAACGCAGTCAAGAGTGTGGCGATTGTATTGATTGTAGCTGGCATATTGGGATTGGTGTATGGCAGTTTCAGCTATACGAGGGAAACCCATGAAGTCAAACTGGGGCCGGTGGAGTTGTCAGTAAAGGAAAAGCAGACGGTTCCTATACCGATATGGGTCGGGGTCGGGACTATAGCGATTGGCAGCTCACTCCTACTTTTTGGAGTCAAAAAAAGTTAATCCTCGCAAGTTGTTTTTCGCTGATCCGGAGGAGGCGGTTTACCGATGGTGAACTGATGAGAGGATGAATAACGATGATCGGCATCAGCGGATTTTTTTTAAAACAGGAGAATGTATTTATGGAAAACGATCATAAGGAGTTTTTAGCTGCTGCTCATCAAAAGTTTGCCGCATTCAGAGAACTGAGCGAGGAGTCAGGGCATGAGC
This sequence comes from uncultured Chlorobiaceae bacterium, assembly GCA_903840935.1. Taxonomy (GTDB): domain Bacteria; phylum Bacteroidota; class Chlorobiia; order Chlorobiales; family Chlorobiaceae; genus Chlorobium. The sequence continues at coordinate 20,078 of CAIMHT010000068.1, read as the reverse complement.
AGGCCTGGGAGAAAATGCTGGAAGGCTTTCCTGAAAAGCAGAAACAACGCATGACACCTTTTCTTGCTGCGTCGACTCTTGCAGAGGGTTTTACCCGGGCGATTCCATTTTTCAGGAGTGCCGGCATGGATATGCAGGTCGTTGATATTTCGAACAGAGAAGCTGACGCTGCACTGGAAATACAGAAATATTGCCCTTATCTGGATATCTGTAAAGAGCATGGTTTTGATACTCCATGCCATGTAATCTGTGAAATGGACATTGAAGCAACCCGGCGGGCTTTTCCGGAGATGAAAGGTGAAATTCTCAGCCGCCAGGCTTTTGGCAGTTGTGTCTGTCTGTTTAAATATGAACGCTCTGCCGGGTAACCCAACCGATTTTTTACCTGTCAAGTTCTTTTTCCTTTGAGAAGTTGTCAGGAAACAGGCGATTGCCCGGCAAGCCTTCATAATTTTTGCATTGTCCTGCCTGCAAGGATTTTCAAAGATATACAATAATAACGTATACTGTAAAACACTCGTTATGCAGCCTCGCAAGGTCGATCCGGTGTAACACTTGTTTCTTTATGAGCAAGTGTAATTGGTTGTGGTTTGCTGAAGCAACTGCAGACGGTGGTCGATGGGATCGTTCAACTCTATGAGGAGGAGTTCGATTCTATACCGTTGTTAATTGGCAGGAGCAAATGATATTTGCATTGTTCTATCAGATTCTGTTGGTTTGAGCTAAACAGATCGTGCTTATGCTTGAGTGGTTTTCTCATATACCTCGTCTTGAATTGGCGGAACCCTGGTGGCTGTTGCTGTTGCCGCTTCTTGCTTCGGCGGCCTGGTTCAGGGCTTGGCTGGAACGTGCTGGCAGGGCTCCTGCCATTCTTTTTCCTGCTCTTGAGCGCCTGAAGAATTCGGGGTTTGCAGCTCCCTGCTGGTTGCATCAGTTGCCGCAATGGCTGCGTTGGAGTGCTGTTGTGATTTCTGTGTTGGCGCTTTCGGGCCCTTATCTTCTTTTTCGTCAGACTGAAGCTGAATCGAAGGGCATCGACGTGATGCTGGCGCTTGATATTTCGGAATCAATGCTTCAGAGTGATTTTGGCGGTAAAAGCCGTCTTGATGCGGCTCGGGAGGTTGCCCGCAGCTTTGTTTTGCGTCGTTCGAACGACCGGATTGGTCTTGTGGTCTTTCGGGGAAAGGGGTATACGCAGTGCCCGTTGACGCTCGATCATGAGGTACTGGCCATGCTGCTTGATCGTCTTTCATCCGGAGTGATACAGGAGGACGGGACGGCAATTGGTTCAGCGATTCTCATTGCGGTTAACCGGCTCAAGGTATCGGAGTCGTTGCACAAGGTACTTCTTCTTGTTACTGATGGTGAAAATAATACAGGCGAGATAGGGCCAGCAACGGCTGCCGGGATTGCCGCCCGGAGTGGAATCAGGATTTATGTTATCGATGCTGGCTTTAATGTTGTTAAAGAGCGCAGTGATCCATCCGCAGAGATCAGCACTCATGCACAGAAGGATGGGGAGTCGCTTCAGGGGATTGCACGAACGACTGGTGGCGGTTATTTCAGGGTTGAGGATCCGGCAGCATTTGATGAAACGATCAGATCTATCGACCGGCTTGAAAAAAAACGGCTTGCCGGGCCGGTTATGGAACATCGTTCAGGGTTGTTTTTTCAGCTCTTGCTGCTGGCACTGGTGCTGCTCTTTTTGGAGGCTGTTTTGTCAAATACCCGACTTCTCAGGATACCATAGCCAATGTATTATTGAAATGCTGATGAAACAGGAGTGCGCCCATGTCTTTTGTTTGGCCTGAAAATATTGGCTATTTGCTTCTTTTGATGCCTCTTGCCTTGATTTTGGGCTATGGGTTCATGAGGCTCCGTCAGACGCGTGAGGCTATTATTGGACACATGGTGGTCGATGGCATGATGCGAGCTGTTCCAATGAGGGTTGTGGTGGTGAAAAAAGTGTTGCTCTTTTGCGCCATTGCGTTGCTGTTGTTTGCCATGGCAGGCCCACGGTTTTGCAGTGGAGGGCGCCCGGTATTGCGTAAAGGTGCTGATATTGTTTTTATGCTTGATGTTTCCCGGAGCATGAAGGCAAGGGATGTTTTGCCAGATCGTCTCGGGCAGGCGAAACAGGAAATTTCGTGTGTCAGTCGTGCTGTTGCAGGCGGAAGGAGGGCTCTTCTTCTTTTTGCTGCCAGTCCCCTCGTTCAATGCCCGCTCACAACTGATCAGGAGGCATTCGATGCCCTGCTTGGCATGGCTTCGCCCGACCTTATCGAGGAACAGGGAACCTCTTTTCGTGCTGCTTTTGAGCTTGCCGGCAAGCTTCTTGAACCGCAATCTGAACGCAGTATGGCATCCGGGGTAAAAGGGGAGAAGATTGTTGTGCTGCTGAGTGATGGGGAGGATCATGCCGGAGAGGTACAGCAAGCTGTTCAGCCGTTGAAAGAGGCCGGGGTCCATCTTTTTGTGATAGGGGTTGGTATGCACAAGCCTGTTGTGATTCCTGAAGGAGAGGCAGGGGATGGAGTCAAGCGTGATGAAAGTGGAAAGGTGGTGATGACCAGTTTCAGAGCTGGAACATTGCAGATGCTGGCTCGTGATGCTGGCGGGTTTTACTTTCGAAGCAGGGCAGATCAGACCGTTTATGGAGCGCTTTCCGAAAGAATCAATCGTATTGCAGCGGCATCCCGCTGGGTTATGGAGCCCGGTGAGCGAGAACCACTTTATCGTTATTTCCTTGCGGCAGGCCTTGTTTTTTTGCTTGCTGAAACCTTTACAGGAGCAGGAGTAGGACGGCTGCGGTAAGGGGTGCTCCGGAGAGTCTATCGAGGAGGGTTTTACTCCTTTTGTTGAAAAAATTATTACATTAACCTCTACAATCAAGGAACATTCAGTTCATTTTCAGACGAAAAACAGAGACGTTATGGAGCAGCAGAGCAGTGGAAAGAAAGTTCTTGACTCTTTCGAAAAGGCGAAGCTTGGGTTGAAGGTTTTTAATATGCCGTTTGCTGAAGCTGAAGAGGTTATAGATTCCTATGTGAGTCAGGATGATTATGATCCGGCCTGTGTAGAGCTGTTCAAGGAGCAACTTGATACCCAGCGACACATACAGGAGAAAAGCGTTGAACTCTTGTCGACGGGCAGCCAAATCTTGAGGCTTGTGGTTGGTGCCTTTATAAAAAATATTCCACAATCATCTTCCGCACAGCGCTCAAAGTCCTGATCCTGAACGTTTCACAAAACAGTCAGAACCATGCAGTTTGATCCGAATAAATTCACACTGAAGGCACAGGAGTCCCTGCAGGCGGCTTCGACTCTTGCTGGCAGCTATCAGCATCAGCAAATAGAGCCGGAACATCTTCTCGCTGTCATGTTTGACGATAAAAGCAGTATTGCTGTACAGATAGCACAGAAGCTCGAAGCTCAGTCCGACATGCTGCAAACGGCCCTTGACCGCGAAATCGGTAGAATCCCCAAGGTCACTGGAGCTTCGGCTACAGGACAGTATCTTTCGCAGAATCTTGGCAAAGTTTTTGACGTTGCTCTGAAAGAGGCCGAAAGTCTGAAGGATGAGTATATCAGCTCGGAACATCTTTTGATTGCCATGAGTGAGGCCGGGGTTACTGTTTCACGGATGTTGCAGGATGCGGGATTTAACCGCAACTCTATTCTCAAGGTGCTCACCACCATCAGGGGTACTCAGCGTGTGACCAGCCAGAGTGCTGAGGAGAGCTATAATTCACTGAAAAAATATTCACGCAACCTCAATGATCAGGCGCGCAAGGGTAAACTCGATCCGGTTATCGGTCGTGATGAGGAGATCCGCAGGGTGTTGCAGATTCTCAGTCGTCGCACCAAGAACAATCCGGTGCTGATTGGTGAGCCAGGTGTAGGCAAGACTGCGCTGGTCGAGGGAATCGCACAACGCATTGTTGCTGGTGATGTACCTGAAAACCTCAAGAGCAAGCAGATCGCTGCGCTTGATATTGCCCAGCTTGTCGCTGGCGCCAAGTTTCGCGGAGAGTTTGAGGAACGCCTGAAAGCTGTGGTACGTGAGGTACAGTCGTCCGATGGTGAGATTATTCTTTTTATTGATGAACTCCACCTGCTTGTGGGTGCAGGGTCGGCCGAAGGCTCGATGGATGCTGCCAATATTCTCAAGCCTGCGCTGGCTCGCGGTGAACTGCGCTGTATCGGAGCCACGACGCTTGACGAGTACCGCAAGCATATTGAAAAAGATGCCGCTCTCGAACGCCGTTTTCAGACTGTGCTGGTCGATCAGCCAAGCGTTGAAGACACGGTTTCCATTTTGCGTGGACTTAAGGAGAAATACGAGATCCATCACGGTGTACGGATCAAGGATGCAGCTATTGTCGCTGCCGCTGAGCTCTCTAACCGCTATATTGCAGACCGTTTTCTGCCAGACAAGGCTATCGATCTGATTGATGAGGCATCATCACGCCTTCGTCTTGAAATCGACAGCAGTCCTGAAGAGCTTGACCGGATAAACCGCGAGATCCGTCGACTTGAAATCGAACGTGAAGCCCTGAAGCGCGAGATCGAAATCGGCGGGTAATTGCCTGTATTTGTCTGTTTTGAAAAATAATCTCATCTCGTTTCAGCCGTCAGTCGGGAAGGCTTTATTCATTAGTTAATGCAATGTTATGAGGTTATTGTGTAAAGGAGTTTCCTTTCTGCTTGCGCTTGTGCTTATTTTGATGGGATTCCCTTCGACTTCAAGCGCAATAATATCGAAAATTCCTGTTGAACAGCTTGAGGGTAAAACGCGCTTGAGCGTCGTTCCCAGTGCTGATTATGAAGCCGGTGCGCTGCATGCCCTGCTCTTCGGTACCCATTGGCGATCACTTTGGACTACCCCTGTTGAGATGCCGGTGCTTGATCTGAACTCCTTTGCCGGTGGATTGGTACCGTTTGAAAAAGGGGGCGGGTTGCAGACGATGACGTTGAGTTTCAGGGGAGTAAATGGCAAGGAGTATCGTTTCCGATCTCTCGACAAAGATCCCTCACGCGGGCTGCCTCTAAAATTGAAGGAGAGTGTTGTTGCCACTGTTCTGCAAGACCAGGTTACAGCGTCAAATCCTGTTTCCGGTTTCATTGTCTCCCCATTGCTTGATGCGGCGGATATTTATACGGTTGCTCCTGAATTTACGGTATTGCCTTACGACAAAGCCCGTCTCGGTGAATATTTTGATGAATTTGCCGGTCTTGCAGGCACCATAGAAGAGCGTCCAAACGAAAGTGATGGTACGGGGTCGGCATTCAAAGGCGCAGATAAAATTTCCGGTACCTATGCTGTTTTGAACAATCTTGAAAAAGATAACGATAACCAGGTTGACTGTAGGGCCTATTTACGCGCAAGGTTGCTCGATCTCTTTATCGGCGACTGGGACCGTCACTCCGATCAGTGGAAATGGGCTGGTTATAAAAAAGAGGGAAAAACGGTATGGCTTCCCATTCCCAGAGACAGGGACCACGCCTTTTCCCGTCAGGACGGTGTTTTTTCATGGATTATCACCAGGGTTGTTCCCCATATGACCCCTTTTGGCCCGAATTATCCGAGCATCAAAAATTTAAGCTTCTCTGGTCGTTCTCTTGACCGGCGTCTTTTCTCCGGTATTGACCGGGCGGAGTGGGATGCCGTTACAACCGATGTCAAGCAGAAACTGACCGATCAGGTCATCCATGAAGCCGTCATGAAGATGCCTTCTGCAATGTATGATAAAGAGGGGAGTCGGCTTGAGAGTCAACTGAGGGCGAGAAGGGATCTTCTTGAAAAAGCGTCAGGGGAACTCTATACGCTCTATGCCGAAGATGTGGATATCTACGCCAGTAACAAATCTGAATATGCGACGGTTCACCGTACGGCGGATGGTCGTATAGCGGTAGCAATTTTCAAAAGGGATGGCAATACCGGTGCTGGAAAAGGGAAGCCCTTCTATTCCCGTGTTTTCAATCCGCTCGAAACAAATGAGGTACGACTCTACCTGCAGGGTGGTGATGACAGGGCTGTTGTTGACGGGCCGGTCTGCAAGGTGGGCGTGAACGTCAGGGTCATAGGCGGTGAGGGGCAGGATACCTTTGAAGATTATTCGGCGGGTGGCCTCTCAAGAGATTCTGATACCTCCAAAATCATGACATTTTTCAATGATGATGGTAACAAATCGGTATTTGTCACCGGAAAGCATACGGCAGTTGACCGCCATACGTTAGCGGTACCTGTTGACGATCAGGAAAAATATGATCTGATGCCGCGTGATTTTGGCAGGGAAACCGGCTTTTGTCCAGTTGTTGATTATTCAGCGGATACCGGAGTATTGCTTGGCGTGGGAGCAACTGTTGTGGATTACGGCTTCAGGGCAAACCCTTATCGTTACCGTATGCAACTGAGCGGAGGTATCGCAACTGGAAATAATCATCGTTATAAAGTTAACTACACCGGCGATTTCCGGTCGCTTTTCCGCAATACCTCCCTTCTTGTTGAAGCCGGAACGACAGGTCTTGATATCATTAATTTTTACGGACCTGGAAACGAGAAATACTATAATGGCACCGCTCTCAAAGAAGATTATTTCGAAATGCTCAACCAAACGACCTCCTTCAGGGCTTTATTGCGTTATCCGGTGGATAAAAACTATTACGGTAGTGCAGGATTTGGGGCAAAATGGGTAGACACAACTCTTGATCCGGGTTCATTCAATGAGCTGCACAGAGCGGAAGTTCCAGGAATTGAACATAATTTTGCCGGCAGTTTTCAGATTGGATTTCATTATGATTCTCGCGATAGCGGTGACGAAATCGCCCTCTCACCAATAAAGCAGTCAAGCTCCCTTGCCGCCGGTAATACAACGGCGCTCAGCGGAATCATGCTGGATGTCAGCGGGAGATACTACCCGGAATTTTTTGCCAATGAACATGCCTTTGGTAAAATCGGCGGTGAATTCCGTAGCTATATTCCCCTGGTTCCGTCCCGTTATTCACGACTTGTTCTTCGCTTTGGAGGTGAGAAAATCTGGGGAGATTACCCCTTTTATGAAGCGGCTTTTCTTGGTGGCTCTACCTCGCTGAGGGGTTTTGACCGGCAGCGTTTTGCCGGAGACGCATCACTTTATGCTGGTTCTGAACTCCGTCTCTACCTAGGTACCTTCAAGTTTCTAGTGCCGGTCATGTACGGACCACTGGTCTTTGCTGAAACCGGCAGGGTCTTTCTTGACGGCGAGAATTCCCGCGCATGGCATAGCAGTGCTGGCGGGGGATTATGGTTCGGCGGTATTGAGTCGCGCTATTCCGCAAGCCTCGCTTTTGCTCAAGGGTTTGACAATGGTCGACTGATGGAGGATTACGGCATCTATCTCAGGACGGGCTTCAGCTTTTAGTACGCTATTTATACCTGTATATTGCCAGGCCAAGCGTCAGACTATTAATGACGCTCCTTCTTGATACTATCATAGCCAACATCTTTGTTGCCAGCAGGGGTTTTGGTTAAAATTGAAGTACAGGAAGTGGCGAAAGATGTCGTCAAAAGGATTGAGGTACGGAAAAATACAATGAAGAGCGCTGCTGTTCAGGCAGTTGCTACCACTCAGTGAACGCGGCTCCGGGGTGTCGGCAGCGCTCTAAAGCTGGTTCGTTGCGGGAATTCAGTGATGAAAATCGTACATTGCAGCTTGCATATCATTGTATGTTTTCTATGCTTTGCTTTTATTAAACAACCATTAACAGGCGACAATGATGAAGATGATGAAAATTGTTACTCTTGCTCTTCTGTTTGCAGGAGTTTTCTGCTCTGCGGCGATGGCTGGATGGGACCCTGCTGAAGAGGATCATGCGAGGACTTCGGTTGACTCTTTCAGGATACATTCCGGGCTTTCCCGCTTTTTTGAAAACGCTTATGGGTTCGTTGTGTTTCCAGATGTTTATAAAGGGGGATTCATGCTTCTGGGCGGTGGACGCGGTAAGGGATTTGTCTATGAACAAAATAACCTTGTGGGACGCTCAATGATCACCCAGCTTAATGTTGGTCCGCAGCTTGGTGGGCAGTCTTTTTCTGAAATCATTTTTTTCAGGGGCAAACACGACTTTGAAAATTTCAAAAAGGGAAATTTTGAGTTGAGCGCCCAGGTTACGGCAATCATGGTTACGACAGGTATGGCAACCAATACTGATTATTCCAACGGTGTAGCCGTCTTTATTCTTCCCAAGGCCGGGGTTATGGCTGAAGCAACCGTTGGCGGGCAGAAGTTTTCCTATAAGCCGTACTGACACGCAGTTTTTTATAAGCAGGAAAGATTTCGGGGCATACACACCGCTGTTTTTTCAATAACGTTAATTTTTGCAATGAAGTATGAATTAGTGGTCGGCCTTGAGGTTCATTGTCAGCTCAATACCGTTAGCAAGGCTTTTTGTGGCTGCTCGGCCCAGTTTGGCAAATCAGCCAATACCAATGTTTGCCCCGTCTGTCTTGCTCTTCCCGGAGCGTTGCCGGTACTGAACCGTCGTGTGGTTGAGGATGCCGTGAAGCTTGGGCTTGCAACGGGTTGCACTATAGCGCCCCATTCTGTGCTTGCCCGGAAAAACTATTTTTATCCGGATTTGCCGAAAGGGTATCAGATTTCCCAGTTTGAAGAGCCGATATGCAGCGAAGGGATGGTGCATATTGATGCTGGAGAGGGGAAGCGGGAGATCCGACTGATCAGAATCCACATCGAGGAGGATGCAGGAAAATCGATTCATGATATCGGTGAGGAGACCTATATCGACCTTAATCGGAGCGGTGTACCGTTGCTTGAGATTGTCAGTTATCCTGACCTTCGTACTCCGAAGGAGGCCTCAACCTATTTGCAGAAGGTACGCCAGATTGTCAAGTATCTTGGTATTTCGGATGGCAATATGGAGGAGGGAAGTCTTCGCTGTGATGCTAACGTCTCCTTGCGGCCAGTTGGGGAAACAGAGTATGGTACCCGTTCCGAGATCAAGAATATGAACTCCTTCAAGAACGTTGAAAAGGCTATCGAGTACGAGGTCGAACGCCACACAGCGATTCTGGAGAGTGGAGGTGTTATTGTGCAGGAGACGCGTCTCTGGGATGCCGACAAGGGTGAGACCCGTTCCATGCGTGGCAAGGAGTTTGCTCATGACTATCGTTATTTTCCTGATCCGGATCTCGTGCCGGTGCTGGTTGACCAGGAGATGATCGATCGTATTATGCTTGAGCTTCCCGAGTTTCCTGAAGAGCGGGCGGTTCGATTTGCTGAAGAGTATGCCATTCCGGCCTATGATGCCGCCGTGTTGACTGTCGAGCGGGAGCTTGCGGACTATTTTGAGCAGACCGTCAAGGTTTCGGGTGATGCCAAGGCCTCATCAAACTGGGTGATGGGGGAGGTTATGCGTACGCTGAAAGAGAAGTATCTTGAGATGGCGGAGTTCTCCATCATGCCGGAACGGCTCGGAGGGCTGATCGCTCTTATTGGAAAGGGTGTGATCAGTAATACCATTGCCAAGCAGGTTTTTGAACTGATGTTGCAGAGTGAGGAGGCACCAGCGGTTATTGTTGAACGGGAAGGACTTGCTCAGGTTTCAGACAGTGGGGCAATTGAGACGGTCGTACAGGCCATTCTTGATGCCAATCCCGGTCAACTTGCGGCCTATCGTGGCGGAAAAACCAAGTTGCTTGGCTTTTTTGTGGGGCAGTGCATGAGCCAGATGAAAGGTAAGGCCAATCCCCAGATGGTCAATGATGTGCTTTTGAAGAAGCTTGAGGGGTGAGTGATTTCAGGATTCGTTGTCGAAGAGATCTTTGGTTCGTGCTGATTCAGGCCAGCTTTTTGCAAGTTCAGGGTTGATCACCTCGATTTTTTTTCTGGCTTCGAGGAGTCTTTTTTTACAGTTTTCGGCTATAGCGAGTCCCTCCTCGTACATGCCGATGGAGTTTTCAAGGCCGGTTTCCGGATTTTCGATAGTACGGGTGATCTCTTCTAACCGTGAGATCAGCTCTTCGATAGGAAGTTTTCCGGCGTGGATTGCAGCCATGGTGTTTCAGGGTTTAGATGTTGATGGTTAAAATAGAGAAAGAGAAAGATTATTCAAAAGGCAGGTGCGTGAGTGAAGTTTGTTGATAGTGCGTCTATATTTGTCCAGGCTGGTGACGGCGGAAACGGGTGTGTCAGTTTTCGGAGAGAAAAGTTTGTGCCCAAGGGGGGGCCTGACGGAGGCGATGGCGGTCGGGGAGGCCATGTATGGCTGAGAACCAACCGTCAGTTGACCACCCTTCTCGATTTCAAGTATAAAAAGAAGTATATCGCTGTTCGTGGTGTACACGGGCAGGGTGCCCGAAAAACGGGCCGGGATGGGGCTGATATTATCATTTACGTTCCGTGTGGCACCATCGTCAGAAACAGTGAAACCAATGAGATTATTGCTGACTTGACGGGTGAGGATCAGGAAATATTGATTGCGAGAGGAGGTAAAGGGGGGCGGGGCAACCAGCACTTCGCCACACCTACCCGTCAGGCGCCCCGATATGCAGAGCCGGGTCAGAAAGGTGAGCTGATGATGCTCAATATGGAGCTGAAGCTTATGGCGGATGTCGGTCTGGTTGGATTTCCTAATGCAGGAAAGTCTACACTCATTTCAGTTATCAGCGCGGCCAAGCCAAAAATTGCCGATTATCCCTTTACAACATTGGTACCAAATCTTGGCATTGTGCGCTACGAAGAGTACAAGTCGTTTGTGATGGCCGATATTCCGGGAATTATTGAAGGTGCATCGGAGGGAAAGGGGCTTGGTTTGCAGTTTTTGCGTCATATTGAGCGTACGAAAATACTTGCCATTATCATTTCGGCCGATTCACCCGATATTGCCGATGAATATCGCACCCTTCTTGTGGAGCTTGAAAAATTTGAGAAGGATTTGCTCGACAAACCGAGGATTGTGGTGGTGACAAAAATGGATATCGCCCCTGAAGAGCTTGAGATTCCGATACTTGAAGAGGGTGTCAAGGTACTTTCGATATCGGCAGTTTCAGGTCATGGGCTGAAGGAGCTCAAGGATGAACTCTGGCGGGAGGTGTCGGGTCGCATCAGGGCTGCTGAACCGCAGGATGAGAGTATCGAGTAACCATGCAACACTCTGAACTGTATGTCAGGTATGCGCGTCTGGCCGACGCCCCGGCAATTTCCGCCATCACCGCAGAGTATGCGCGTCAGGGAATCATGCTGGAGCGTTCCGGTGAGAATATTGTTGAAAATATTCGTAACTTTTTTGTAGCTGAATACAACGGAGAGGTGATAGGTTGTTGTGCTATTGCATTTTACACCTTGAAGCTTGCCGAAATTCGTTCGCTGGCTGTCTTTAACCGCTATAAAATGAAGGGGATCGGGCGGCTGCTGGTTGAAAAGGCTGAGTCGGTCTTGCGCGAAGAGGGGGTTGGGGAGGTTTTTGTTTTGACGCTCAGCCGTGAGTTTTTCCGCCGACTTGGCTACAGCGAAATCAAGAAAGAGTATTTTCCTCAGAAAATATGGAGGGATTGCACTCATTGTCCAAAGCTTATGGCCTGCGATGAGATTGCAATGATGAAGACATTGTAACTTAATTACTCAAACAGGTATTGGAAATTCGTGATAGTTCAGGAAGTTATCGTTAAAAACAAGGCTGGGCTGCATACCAGACCTGCGGCTGCAGTTGTCAAACTCGCATCCCGATTCAAATCAGATTTTTTTATCGAGATGCAGGGCGTTGAAATCAATGCAAAGTCAATTATTGGTGTCATGAGCCTTGCCGCCCCTAAAGGTACCCGGTTGAGGCTCAAGCTTGATGGAGAGGATGCTGCCGAGGCCTCCCGACAGTTGGTGGAGTTTTTTGAGCAGGGTTTTGGAGAGGTATAGCTTTGCGGATTGCCTTCATATCTCCTTTTTCTCCTCTGAAAGGCGGGATTGCCCGGTTCAGCGGAGTGTTGAGGGATACCCTTCAAAGCAGGGGATATGTGGTTACTCCTCTTGCCTTCAGGGCGCTCTACCCCGACTTTCTGGTCAAGGGCGGAGTTGACGGGGTTCTTGGAGCAGAAACCGCACGTTTCAAAGAGGAGCGGCTGGTGTTGTTTAACCCTTTTTCATGGCTTGGAGCGATCCGCCGTCTCCGATCACTGAAGCCGGAACTGCTGCTTGTGGCCTACTGGAGCGGATTTTTGGCACCGCTCTGTTTTGCAATACGCCGTCTGACTGGTATCAAAATGGTGGTGCTGCTCCATAACCTCTCTTCACACGAATCTTTTCTCTTCGAGCCCCTTATGCAGAGGTTGCTTGCCGCTTCCGCCGATGGAGTGCTGACCCTTTCGGGCACTGTTACGCAGGAGGTGCAGGCTGCCATGCCCGATATTCCTTTTCGGCAACTCTTTCACCCCCTCTATGAACCGGATGGCGAGAGCTTTTCGGTGCAGGATGCCCGCAGTGCGCTCAATCTTGATCTTCACTCGCCGGTGCTCCTTTTTTTCGGCTATGTGCGCCGCTACAAGGGGCTTGATACGATGCTTCGTGCCATGCCGGCGATTCTTCAGAGGGAGCCAACCCTCCGCCTTGTGGTTGCCGGACAGTTTCATGAGGATCAAGAGAATTATCATCGTCTTGCGGGGCAGCTTGGTATCGGGGGAAGTGTTGATTTTTATCCCGGCTATGTTTCCACTGAGCGCACCTCCCTTTTTTTTGCTGCGGCTGACGCTGTCGTTCTTCCCTATCGCAGTGCAACACAGTCAGGCGTGGTGCAGCTTGCCTACGGTCACCGCTTGCCCGTCATTGTCACACCGGCAGGTGCGCTTCCTGAAATGGTTGATCCCGGTAAAACCGGCTGGGTTGCCTCTGACTGTTCGGCAGCGGGGTTTGCCGAAGCGGTTGGGGAGTTTCTTGACTGCAGGGAGAAGCTTGAGCTTAATGCAACTCGTCCGGCTATCGAAGCGTTCAGCCGTGACTTTTCCTGGGATCTCTTTGCTGATGGCGCAGGCAGTTTTTTTGAAGAAGTAGCTGCCGGGAGATGACGACCACTCCTTTGAGCTGCATTGTGGTGCTGAACTGGAACGGCGCAGATGATACTCTTGCCTGTCTTGAATCGCTTGCCACAGTCGTGTCGCCTTCATGCAGGGTGCTTGTTGTCGATAATGGATCAACCGACGGCTCTGCGGAAAGGATTTTTGAAGTTTTTCCGGAGGTTGAACTGCTACTTCTGCCCTCCAATATCGGTTATGCAGGGGGCAACAATGCCGGTTTTCGGCGGGTTCTGGAGCTGAAGGCCGAATTCGTGATTTTTTTGAACAACGACACCATTGTGGATGCCGGTTTTTGCACTCCACTGCTTGAGATGCTGCAAAGCAACCCCTTGGCCGGAATTGCCGTGCCGAAAATTTTCTATATGGATAGGCCCTGCACGCTCTGGTACGCTGGTGGCATGGTGACGCTTTCGACCGGCCTGATCCGTCATGTAGGGTTGAGGCAAAAAGATGCTCCACAGTTTGACCATCCTGGAATCACAGGGTATGCCACAGGCTGCTGTATTGCCATGCGCTGCCGTGATTTCGAGGAGGCTGGAGGGTTTGATGAAGGGTTCAAAATGTACGCGGAGGATGTTGATCTCTCCTTGCGGATTCGCTCTCTGGGGATGAGTATCAATTATGTGCCCTCCTCAAGGATATGGCACAAGGTGACTGCATCGCTGCAAGGCAGCCCGCTGCGGAAGCTGGCAAAAAAAAGTTTTGGGGCGCTTCGTCTTTTCAGAAAGCACCGGGCATGGAGCGGTATGGTGCTCTACCTGCTCCTGCTTCCCCTGCGTCTTGCCGGAAGCTTTTGGGATGTGTTGAGGGAGAGAATGTCCGGAACATCATAAAGAGGAGGGTTGAGTATGGAGAGCAGTTGCAGAACCGTCATTAATGGAGCCTATCTCAGTGATCCGGCTCACCTTGTCCGGTGGAGGAAAACCCTTGAATTTCTCGCAGGCTCTTCACTTTCTGGTGCGTTAATTGCTAGCGGGGTTGATCTGGGGGATCGAACACCTTTTACCGCAGTGCTGGAGCAGCATTTCGGCTGCCCGTTCGAGAACACAACAATTGATCTCGATCTTGAACCGCTTTCGGGCTCGTTTGGAGTGGTAACCGCTTTTGAGGTGCTTGAGCATCTCTACAACCCGCTTCATGCGCTGCTTGAGGTCAAGGGGCTTTTGGCAGGCAAGGATGCACGGTTGTTTGTCTCCATGCCTCTCAGAAAACCCTCCTTTCTTGCAAGCCCCGACCACTTTCATGAGATGACGCGCCGCTCAGCACTTTCGCTCTTCACGCGTGCCGGATTTGCCGTTCTCCGAAGCGCGGAGTTTCGTATCCGTCACCCGTTGTTTTATCTTACAGGAGTGAAGCCGCTCTTGCGGGCATGGTATGAAAAAGTGCAGATCTATGAACTTGTCGTCCGATAGGGGAGCCCCCTGTAACAGGCCCGACCGGTTCAGGCTTGTCTGGTTTTCCGAGATACAGTGGGATTTTCTCTCAACCCGGAAACAGCGCCTGTTGTGCCGCTTTCCGGAGAACTGGAGCATTCTTTTCATTGAGCCCTACGCTTTGGGGCGCAGTCACCACTGGATACCGGTCAAAAGGGGACGGGTCTGGGTTGTCACGGTGCCCTTTTTGAAGAGTGTTCCCTTCCGAATTGGGCGACTGCTCGATATTTCGTTGCTGCGCGGCCTGTTTTCCTTGCCCGGCATGGTGCTGATGCTTTTCTGGGTGACCATACTTGGATTTGCCTCCTCCAACAGAATTATTGGTCTTAGCAATATTTACTGGGGCAGGGTTGCTGCCTATCTTCCTTGTCGTCTTCGCTTTTATGATGCCAATGATGATCATCTTGCCTTTCCGGGCAGTCCCCCATGGCTGAAGGGCTCTCTCGACCGCTATCTTGCGAAGGTGCAACTTCTCTTCAGTGTAAGCCGCGAGCTGACCCTGCGCCTCAGGGTGCCAGTGGGTGTGCGCACGGTTGAGCTGGGCAACGGTGTTGAATTCGCCCATTTTGCCTCTCCCCGCCCCGACACACCGGCAGCACTCTCCCGCCTCAAGGGGCCGATTCTGGGCTATGCGGGGGCGATGGACTGGCTCGACCCCTCCCTGATTGCCGCCACGGCCCGAGCATGGCCGGATTATCAGATCGTACTCCTTGGCCCTGCCTACCAGCGGGAGTGGTGGAAAAAACAGGAGGCGATCAATTTCCTGCCAAATGTCCACTATTTTGGTAAAATTGAGTATGAAGAGCTTCCTGCCTGGGTGCAGCGGTTCGATCTTGCCCTGATGCCACTCCTCTCCGGTGAGCTGAAAGGGGTTTCCCATCCCAACAAGCTCTATGAATATTGTGCGGCGGGTGTACCGGTGCTCTCGATGAACTATTGCAGCGCGGTTGAGCGGGCACGGGAAGTGGTGCATGTTGCCAGGTCGCAGGAGGAGTTTGTTGGTATGGTGCCCGAGGCGCTTGTCGACCGCCGCGTTGAGGCGCGGCAGGCTTATGGCGGGCAGCACAGTTGGGATGCGCTTGCCGCCGTCATGTTGCAGGAGCTGGAGAAGGGCTGGCAGGAGAGACGCCCATGAACCGCAATGCCGTCATAGCCGGTCAGGCAGGCTTCTCCTTTGCCGGATTTCTCTTTGGCCAAACAGCGCGCTTCGGCTATAACCTGGTTGTGGCAAGGCTGCTTGGCGTTGATGCCCTTGGTACCTATGCGCTCGCCATTGCCGTTATCCAGATTGCCGAGGTGCTTGCTGTCGCCGGGCTCGATTCGGGTCTGCTGCGCTATGTTGGTTTGCACAGTCGCGATCCCCTTCGCCAGAGGGCGGTGATTGGTTCCGCGCTGAAAACAAGCATTACGCTTTCTCTCTTTGTGGCGTTCCTGCTGCTCCTCTTTTCGGCGCCCATTGCCTCTAAGCTCAACGGCAGTCGTCTCCTTCAGCTCACGATTTGCTGCTATGCGGCGGCTATTCCCTTCAATGTTGCAACCGTGCTCTTTGGCCATGCGATGCAGGCGTTCAGGAAGCTCAAGCCTAAAATTATTGCCACACAGGTGCTCAGCCCGCTTTTGCTTCTTTTGCTTACTATTCTTTTTCGTTACACGGCAGGCCAGGATGCAGCCCTCTTTTTGCCTTTTGCTCTGGCAGGCGCGGGGGCATTTTTCTGGATTCGATCCCGGCTGTTCACCATCAGCGGTGTGATGCCAGCCGATATTCTGCACGCCCACAGGGATAAAGCTATGCTTGCCTACGCACTCCCATTCATGGCGGTTTCGCTCTTGAGCACGATGACCTACTGGCTTGACGTTATGATGCTCGGAGTGCTCACCGATACGGCAACGGTTGGTCTCTACCATCCTGCGGCCAGAACAGCGGGGCTCATCCGTTCCGTGCTTTTCGCCTTTGGCGGAATTGCTGCACCGATGATTGCCGAACTGCATACAGGGAGGCAGAAGGCGGAGATCGGGCGGATCTACAAGATGGTGACGCGCTGGATCGTTACGGTGGTTTTCCCTCCAGCCATTCTTTTCATGGTTCTCCCGGAGGCTGTCCTCTCCGTATTTGGTGCCCGCTTTGCTGCAGGAGGAGTAGTCGCACTGTTCCTTTTGACAGCCGCCTCCTTTCTGCAAGCCACTTTTGGCCTCTCGGCAACGGTACTAGCCATGACCGGCCATGCGCGGCTCAGCCTCCTCAACGCTCTTGCTGCCCTCGGCTTGCAGGTGACGCTCAACCTGCTCCTTATTCCACGGATGGGGCTGAACGGTGCGGCTCTTGCCACACTGCTGCTTTTTTTGATGCTCTCTGCTCTCCGGCTTGTTGAAATTCGCCGCATCCTGAAGATTCACCCTTTTGGTCGTGCGCTTTGGAAACCCCTTGCAGCAGGCCTCTCGGCTGCGCTCCTTCTTATGGCCTTGCGCCCATGGCTGCTCACCCTGCCATCATTTGCCGGGCTTGCGGCGGGGGCACTACTCTCTCTTGGGAGCTTTACGGCATTGCTGCTGCTCCTGAAGTTGGAAGAGGAGGAGAGAGAGATTATCTTGAAGTACATGCCTTTTCTTGACAAAAAACCAAATCAATAACACGGTGCAGAAAAAGATTCTCCTGTTGCTCACTGTTTTTGGCGGCTATACCCTTCTGGCGATGCTGCTCTTTTATCCGCTTGTGTTTCAGCCGAACACCCTTCTTGCGCCTGACTCTCTCACTCCTCATGCATCAACCCTGGCGCTCGACAAGCTTCAGGCCCAAACCGGCACCTACCCGCTCTGGCAGCCATGGCTCTTTTCGGGGATGCCGACGGTGGAGGCATTCAGCTATCTCAGCGGACTCTATTATCCCAACGTTGTTTTCAACCTTTTCCATACTGATGGCATCGTTCTGCAGCTTCTCCACCTCGCCTTTGCCGGTTTGGGAGTCTTTCTTTTTCTGCGCCAGTATGGCCTGACCACTCTTGCCGCTCCGTTTGGCGGGGTAATTTTCATGCTCAATCCCTACATGACCGCCATGCTGGTGCACGGCCATGGAAGCCAGCTTATGACCGCAGCCTATATGCCCTGGATGCTCTGGGCAACCATGCGGCTGATTCAGCGCGGAGGGCTTGCTGATGCAGGGGTGCTTGCGCTCATTGCCGGGTTTCAGTTGCAGCGCTCACACGTCCAGATTGCCTGGTATTCCTGGATGCTTGTGGTGCTGCTGGTCGTTGTGCTTGTTCTCTTGCGCACTGTGTCTAAAACAAACGGGGGTGTTTTATCGATGATTCCCCGTGTGCCCGGCGGACATGCAGTTGGTCATGGGGGCGTTGAAGAGGGCGGCCACAAGGGCGGCCCCTACGGGACATTGCGAAGAGTTTTGTTATTGGTTTTGGCATTGGGTTGCGGTGTTGCCATGTCGGCCACAATCTACTTGCCTGCATCACAGTATGCCGCATATTCCGTGAGAGGGATGGCAGAACAGGGCGGGGCATCATCGTGGGAGTATGCTACCCTTTGGTCGATGCACCCGCTGGAATTGCTCACTTTTCTTGTTCCGGGAGTTTTTGGATTTGGCGGAGTGACCTATTGGGGCTTCATGCCCTTCACTGATTTTCCCCATTATGCCGGTATTGTGGTGCTGTTGCTTGCCGTTGCGGGCGCCGTTATGCGCAGAAAAGAGCCGATGACCTGGTTTTTTATTGCAGCTCTGCTGCTTGCGCTGTTGATCTCCTTCGGCAGCTTTTTTAGCCCGGTTTTCGATCTTTTTTACCATTTCGCCCCTCTTTTCAGCCGATTCAGGGTGCCCTCCATGGCGCTCATCATGCTCTACCTGATCATCTCCTTTCTTGCTGCCGCCGGAGTCAATGACCTGCTTCAGCGTCAGCCCAAGTGGGTGTTGAAACCAATCAGGATCGGAGCGCTGTTTCTTGCCGTCACCCTGCTTCTCTTCCTTCTCTTTGAACAGCCAATCGAGAGCTTTTTCCGGTCACTCTTTCCCGAGCCGCAGGCTGGAAGTTTTGACCTTGCCATTATAGTCAATAAGGTGCGCTGGGAGAATCTGACGGGGAGTTTCTGGATTGTCCTGATTCTTGCTTCGCTGTTTGGAGGAGTACTCTGGCTCGGCATCAAGGGCAAGCTCTCTCACAAAATGACCGGCCTGTTGCTCTTTCTTCTGGCGCTTGGCGATTTTGTCTGGATGGACATACAGATTATCTATCCCTCCGCCAACTCCCTGCGTCCTCCGCTCTATGCCGAGAGCCGCACAGTAGAGCCCGCTTTTCAGCCCGACGATATTACCCGCTACCTTGCCGCACAGAAAGGGCCCTTCAGAATTTACCCCGCCGGAGAGTTGTTTACGGAAAACAAGTTCGCCCTCTTCGGTATTGAGTCAGTCGGCGGCTACCATCCCGCCAAACTCAGGATTTACGAGGAGTTTCTCGCAAAAACAGAGAACCTCGCGAGCCTCAATATTCTGCGGATGCTCAATGTCGGCTACATCATCACCTCTCAACCCATCGAGCATCTAGCCCTTGAGCTGGTCAAAACCGGCACCCTGCAACTGGCAAGTGGCCCTGTCGCCGCCTCTGTCTACCGGCTTCAGCAGACAGCACCAAGAGCATGGTTCGCCAGCAAGGTCATAGGCGTAAACAGCAATGAAGAGCTCTTTGTCCGAATCCTTGACGATCAGGCCCCTGCCGATGTTGCATATATTTACGGTTCACTCTGGAATGGAGCCAGAACGTTTGCTGCGGCAACGGTCACTTCACTTGACGCAAAAGCCGAAACGATGGTTGTGAAGGTTGCAGTGCCCGGCGAAGCATTTCTTGTTGTGAGTGAGATTTATTACCCGCTTCGGTGGAAGGTGCAGATCGACGGCAGGGAAGCCTCAATGGTGAAGGTGAACGGCCTGCTGCGTGGAGTTGTGGTTCCTGCTGGCAGCAGGGAAGTCCGGTTTTATGACGATCGAAGCGGTTTTGAAACAGGGCGGTGGATATCTCTTGGAGCCTTTGGGGTTGCGCTGCTGATGATGGCGGGGGGAGTTATTGGCAGGCGGTTTCAGCGGCAATAATTGAGCTGGAACGGCAGGTTTTTGCCAATCAGATCACATTGCCATGATCAATCACAACTGGAGTTGAAAGGACTTGGTGGTTTTATTCCACGATGTGCTTGGCATGTAGTTGTCTACGGCAACAAACCCTCTCAAAGCAAAGGACTTGACCAATGAGAATTGCAGAACTTCATCCTCATTATTCCATAAACTTTAATCTGCTTCGCCAGTATGTTGGGCGCCTTTTTTGATGGGCTACAGCGACTATCAAAATTAAATCGGATTCAATGGAATAGAACAGGTTATAAGGAAAATGAAGGAGTACTTTGCTGGGGATAGTGCCTCTTATTTCTTGTGCGGCAAGGGGATTGGAAATTACCATTGATATTACCCTATGTAGTGCTTGAACGAAAAGATGCTATGATATTACATAATAATGCGTTATATTGGTATTTGAGGGTCGAAAATATTTGAAAATCTTAGACAGTCCTTGATCAAAAGCGTAATAACACCTCATTAT
>CAIMHT010000067.1 GCA_903840935.1 uncultured Chlorobiaceae bacterium | reverse complement strand
CTGATTGACCCTGTTTTGGTCTCTTCAACAGAAAAAAGTACCGTCATAAATGACCAAGATCAAAAAATAAGGTGATTTGCAGCTTATGGGCAATATCATTGCTATTTTGGCTGGAATGTCAATTCCGACAGGCTGCTAGAGAAATGGATTGGGGGATGGGCTGGCGAATCACCGGCTATGCGGGTTGTTGCGGCTGATCTCGCATTGATTTGTGCCGGTACTTTCGCTCAAAAAGCTCAACCCATATTGGAGTTGGCCGGGCACAAGGTACTGTATCCTTTTCTTGAAATTGAAATGGTATCAACGGCATTGTCATCTATTCCCTGCTGGGAAATGGAGGAACCGAAAGCTCCATTGAAGAGATCCTTAGGTCGACACATACCTCACGATATGGTTTATCGTCCAAAGAGCGGATTTGTAGACCCTAAAGGAGAAGTGTTTTTTAGTGCAGAATTTGTCGGCTACCTTCGCTCTGCTGTTGAATCAACAAGTCCACTTTCTCACCTCTTAGAGAAGAAGCCAATAATCAAGTCATGCGAGTTATTGGCACGCAAGAAAGTGCTTCCATGTCAAACGCTTAATCTCCTTTGGGCTATTGCGTTCACGGATCGTTGGTATCGAACGGCATTCGAAAACTCGTGATCGATTGCCTAACAAGGCGCTGCACCGGACGGCAATTCCGCTGCGCTCCATTGCCGCCGGTGAGCTTGGTCGTTGGCACGCCCCTTGCAAATGAAATCGGTATTTCGTTTGGTCGCACGCGACATACGATTGCGGTCATTGTTCCAATTGCGGAGTACAAAAGAATCAAAGAGAGAAAACTCGGTTCCTTGGCAGGAAAGGTACAAGTTGAGTTTCGGGACGATTGGAAAATGTCGGACGAGGAATTCTTGAATTCATGAAGATATTGCTTGATACACACGATCTGATTTGGTCATTTACTAATCCAGAGAAGTTACCCCAATGGGCTGCGGATCTCCTGGTTTCAGACGAAAGTGAGGTTTTTTTCAGTCAGGCAAGTCTATAGGAAATATCCATCAAGTTTAATTCCGGAAAGTTGGTTCTCAAGGGTATGACTCCAGAGGAATTGTACGCAGAAATTGAAATGAGTCATTTTCAATGTCTGCCTCTTTTGACGTGAAGGTCGGGAATGGTAGGGCTTTCATGCTGCCTTCAATACCTTGTCTGGCACCTTGAATATTATCCCTGAAGCGGCAGGCCTACCAGACCCATTGTTTTGTTTGTGTTATGGTTACCGCGAGATAACCTCGACCTTGACTTTGGCCGTCCCTTTTTCGAAGAATCCCAGTTGTTTGGCAGCTTCCGCGCTTAGATCGATAACGCGATTATCGACAAATGGCCCGCGATCATTGACTCGGACAACCATTGATGCATGGGTATCGAGATTGGTTACTTTTACCAGAGAGGGCAGAGGCAGATATTTGTGTGCGGCGCTTGGCAGTGACGGGTCGAAAATTTCTCCGTAGGCGGTTAACTGCCCGCTATGCTGGTCGAGCGTCTCCTGACCGTACCATGACGCGGTGCCGGTCTCTTCGTACGAGAGGGCCTCTTCGTAGCTCATGGGCACATAGACCCGACCGTTGATAACGTATGGAGTATTTTTGATTTTCCCCAGCCGGTACGCTTCTTCAGGTGAAAGAACCTTGTGCTCGCTCCATGGGGCACGTGTTGACGAGCACGAGCTGAGTGCCAGGGGAAGCAGCATGCATCCGGTCAGCAGAACCTTACGAATCGTTGTGTTCATTTGAATTTATTTTGCTACAAAATAGTTATTTTGACGCAATATCCCTTATTAACGTCTCCCTGGGGTATTCCCTGTTTCAGAGGATGTTCTGCGGTAAACTGTTTTTCCAAAGGAGGACTATGACGAGATGCAATCATGGATGAACAATACCAGGTGCGAAGCCCTCTCGGAGTTCTTGTCATTCACGGTTTTACGGCAACGCTTGACAGTGTAAAGTTGTTGTCACTCTCTTTACAGAAGCTTGGCATTCCACTCAGTGTGCCTCTTTTGGCCGGGCATGGTGCCTCGTCGCCAGAGGTGCTCCGTGTAGTGAAGTGGGAACAATGGATGGCCGATGCTGAAGATGCGCTTCAAAAACTCTCGCTTGAGGCGGAGCAGATCATTGTGATCGGCCACAGTATGGGCGCTCTGCTCTCCCTGAACCTCGCCGTCCGGTATCGGGAGAAGATTGATTCTCTTGTGCTGGCCACACCGGCAATCAAACTTGTTTCGGTGCTCGCTCCAGGCCGTCCACTCCATTTTGCCGCTCCACTTCTTGGCAGAATCATAAGGAATTGGGAGTTGAAGAGTGATTTTGCCGAAGCGGAATGCAAAACCTGCACTCCTCATTATTCGTGGGTACCGACAGACGCAATCATCTCTTTTTTCGACCTGATCAAAAAAAGCACGCCACTGCTTGGCCGCATTACGGTACCCGTTCTGATCATACACAATCGCAAAGAAAATACGGTGCGACCGGAAAGTGCACTCATACTGTATAACAGGATTGCGACACCTCCCTCAGAAAAGTCTATCCTGTGGCTTGAGCGTTCCGGGCACCAGATTTTTTGCGATTGCGAAAAGGAAAAAGCAGTGCAGTCGATTCTCGAATATGTCATCAGCCGGATCGAGCAAAAAAAGGTACACGGGTGATGCGGTTTGTTGATCTCAGTCATACCATTGAGGCAGCAATGCCCTGTTATTCCGGCACTCCCGCCCAGACTTTTCGCTCTCTTGCCTCCATTGGGGAGCACGGTTTTGCCGAGCAGCTTATGACCATCTCCTCCCATACCGGCACCCATGTCGATCTTCCTTCGCACATCCTTCCGGCAGGCAGCTCGCTTGATGCGTTCACGGTTGAGCGGTTTGCCGGAAAGGGGGTTGCGATTGATCTCCGGGGCCTGACGGGCGGGATGATTACGGCTGAGACGCTTCTTCCATTCCGGGATCTCATCCAGAATAGTGAGTTTCTGCTGCTCTGTTCCGGGTGGAGTCAATACTGGGGCTCAGCAGACTATTTTACTGGCTACCCTCTGCTCACCTCTGACGCGGCTCTTTGGCTGACCGGTTTTCATCTTAAAGGAGTCGGTGTTGACATGATTTCTGTCGATGCACCTGAATCGGCTGATTTTCCTGTTCACAGTATTTTACTGCAAAAAGAGATCATTATCATTGAAAATCTTGTCTGTCCGCCTGCTCTATTGCATTCTCCGTTCATCTTTTGCGGCTTTCCACTCAACATTGTCGGGGCTGAAGCCTCACCCGTCAGAGCGGTTGCTTTGATTGAAGGGTGACGATAACGCGTGATTTTTTTATTGGAAGTTCAAAAAGAGGAACTTACCTTATGACCCTCAGGATAAAATCCACAGTTCTTTCCCATTGAAATAACCATAGTATGAACATCATGCTCATGTTTTCGTCTATTATCAAAAAAGTACTGATGGCGCTTGCCGGGCTTTTTCTGGTTACATTTTTGTGTGTGCATCTCGGCATCAATCTTATGCTGCTGAAAGATGATGGGGGCCGTATGTTCACAGAAGCAGCAACCTTCATGGGCACCAACTCCCTTATCAAAGTCTTCGAGATCGTTCTTTTCGCCGGATTTCTCCTTCATATCATTTTCGGCGTGCTGGTCTCCTTCCAGAATCGTGCTGCCCGACCAATTGCATATGCCTGCGGCAACAGCTCTGATACCTCCTTCTTTTCAAAGTACATGTTCCATACCGGTATCATTGTCTTCATCTTCCTCTTTCTCCATTTTATTGATTTCTACTTTATCAAGATCGGCCTTGTAGCACCACCTCCAGGTATAGCAAGCCACGACTTCTATCACCGCACACTGCTTTTGTTTTCAACTCCCTGGTACACAATCCTTTATGTTATCTCCTTTGTTTTTCTTGGCATTCATCTGAACCATGCCATACAATCGGCTTTTCAGACACTCGGCTGGAACCACAGCAAGTATACCGATGCCGTAAAGTTTGTCGGTTCGGCCTACTCGGTCTTTATTGCCCTCGGTTTCACTCTTGTTCCGATTTATATCTATTTATTTAAATAATTTATTAACAAACAAGGACTGTGTTTTTTACCAAAAACAACACTCACAATACTCTTCAATGACACGCCTCAACGCCAGAATCCCTGAAGGGCCGGTGGCTGAAAAATGGACCGCCTACAAATCGGG
Organism: uncultured Chlorobiaceae bacterium; assembly: GCA_903840935.1. Taxonomy (GTDB): domain Bacteria; phylum Bacteroidota; class Chlorobiia; order Chlorobiales; family Chlorobiaceae; genus Chlorobium. The sequence continues at coordinate 28,615 of CAIMHT010000067.1, read as the reverse complement.
CTGCAAACTGGTAAACCCCAACAACAAACGCAAACTTGATATCATTGTCGTCGGTACCGGTCTTGCCGGAGCCTCGGCTGCTGCATCGCTCGGGCAGCTCGGTTACAATGTCAAGGTATTCTGCTACCAGGATACACCGCGTCGTGCACACAGTATTGCTGCCCAGGGAGGAATCAATGCCGCAAAAAATTATCCAAACGACGGTGACAGCGCCTATCGGCTCTTTTACGACACCATCAAGGGTGGCGATTATCGTGCTCGCGAAGCAAACGTCTATCGTCTTGCTGAAGTCAGTAACCAGATTATCGACCTTTGTGTGGCGCAGGGTGTACCGTTTGCCCGGGAGTACGGTGGCCTGCTGACCAACCGCTCTTTCGGGGGAGCACAGGTTTCGAGGACTTTTTATGCGAGGGGACAGACCGGACAGCAGCTCTTGATTGGTGCCTACGGAGCCCTCAGTCGTCAGATTGCGGCTGGTAATGTCACCCTGTTTAACCGTCGCGATGTGCTTGATACCGTACTGATTGACGGAAAAGCGCGCGGCGTCATTGCCCGAAACCTGGTTACCGGCGAGATAGAGCGTCATGCAGCCCATGCTGTTGTGCTGGCAAGCGGTGGATACGGTAATGTTTTTTTTCTCTCCACCAACGCCATGGGCTCCAATGTGACGCCGGCATGGAGCGCCTTCAAGAAAGGTGCGATGTTTGCCAACCCGGCCTTTACCCAAATTCACCCTACCTGTATTCCTGTTCATGGTGATGCGCAGTCAAAGCTCACGCTGATGAGCGAAAGCCTGCGGAATGATGGAAGGATATGGGTGCCGGCCAAGATAAAAGATGTTGAAAGACTGAGGAACAAAGAGATCAAGCCCTCCGATATTGCTGAAGCGGATCGTGACTACTATCTGGAACGTCGTTACCCTGCTTTCGGTAATCTTGTCCCAAGGGATGTGGCGTCAAGGGCGGCCAAAGAGCGTTGCGATGCGGGTTTCGGTGTCGGCACTACCGGAATGGCAGTTTTCCTTGATTTTTCCGATGCCATCAAACGCAAGGGGCATGACGCCATTGACTCTCTTTACGGCAACCTGTTCCAGATGTACGAGCAGATTGTTGCAGAAAGTCCCTATGAAATGCCGATGATGATCTATCCAGCAGTGCATTACACCATGGGAGGCCTCTGGGTTGATTATGATCTTATGACCACCATTCCCGGCCTTTATGCTATCGGAGAGTGCAATTTTTCCGATCACGGAGCAAACCGCCTCGGGGCTTCAGCGCTTATGCAGGGTCTTGCTGACGGCTATTTTATTCTTCCCTATACCATCGGGAACTATCTGGCGACTGAAATTCATACGCCACGGTTCGACACCGCCTCCTCCGAATTTACTCTTGCAGCAAATGGAGTAACCGACCGCCTGAAGCAGATCAAAAACAGCTCAGGCAAGGAGTCGGTCGATCATTTCCATCGTCGTCTTGGCAAGATCATGTGGGAGTATTGCGGTATGGCGCGAAACGATGCAGGGCTTACCGAAGCACTTTACCAGCTTACGGAACTTCGACAGGAATTTGCTCGAGGGGTGCGCATTCCCGGTGGTGCGGACGAATACAATCCGGAACTCGAAAAAGCATGTCGGGTTGCCGATTTTATCGAGCTCGGCCAGCTTATGGTGCGCGATGCCCAGCAGCGAAAGGAGTCGTGCGGGGGCCATTTCAGGGAGGAGTATCAAACCAGTGAGGGCGAAGCATTGCGCAATGACGATAAGTTCGCTTTCGTTGGCGCATGGGAACACAAGGGGCGTGATGCTGCTGCTGAGCTGCACCGTGAGGAACTTCAATTCAACGAGATCAAGCTCTCCCAGCGGAGCTATAAATAACAGGTGATTATGAACTTTACGCTGAAAATCTGGCGACAGAGCAACGCCTCGGCCAAAGGGGAGATGGTTTCCTATGATATTTCCGGAATCTCGCCTGACAGCTCCTTTTTTGAAATGCTCGATTCCCTGAATCAAAGGCTCATTATGACCGGTGGCGATCCTGTTGCCTTTGATCATGACTGTCGGGAGGGTATTTGCGGCACATGCAGTCTGTATATTAACGGACGTCCTCACGGACCGGTCAAGGGAGTGACGACATGCCAGCTTCACATGCGCTCGTTTACTGATGGCGATATCATCCAAATTGAACCATGGAGGGCCAAAGCCTTTCCCATTATCCGCGATCTCATTGTTGATCGCAGTGCATTTGATAAAATCATACAGGCAGGCGGCTACGTATCGGTGAATACCGGCGGAGTTCCTGACGCCAATACCATTGCGGTGCCAAAGGAGAAGTCGGACGCCGCTTTTGATGCTGCAACCTGCATCGGGTGTGGTGCCTGCGTGGCGGCCTGCTCCAATGCAGCAGCCATGCTTTTTGTTGGCGCAAAGGTCTCACATCTTGTTCTGCTTCCCCAGGGAAGGGTTGAGGCTGCCAAACGGGTACAGAAGATGGTTGCCACTATGGACGAGCTTGGTTTTGGCAGTTGCAGCAATACCTACGCGTGCGAGGCTGAGTGTCCAAAAGGAATTTCTGTGGTCAATATTGCCCGCATGAACCGCGAGTTTCTCGCCGCGAAACTCTTTGCCGATAAGGAACGGATGATCAAGGAGTCCCTCTGAAAGAGAGCGGGGCTTCTTGCTGGTTCATTGGGCTCTCCCTCCCCGCACAGGATCGCTGTTTATCACCCGCTGATCCTGTGCGTAGCTTTGCTTGTTGACGTATTGAAAGGGTTCTGTTGCGTCAAAAGTAAAAGCTCTGTAATGACATAATAATTTTTGCTTACATTGCAGTGTAAGTGGCCACGCAAACTTTTGTTGACAGTCGGGCTTCTTGAGGGAGCGCGGTCGTTGAATCATCAAGGATCTCTTTTCCCATTCAGAAACATTTTCACAGAAGGAGCTTTGCAGCCATGAAAAAATACACGGGAATCTGGATTGACCACAAGGAAGCTGTTCTGGTTTCACTTGAAGGTGATCAAACGGTTGTTCAGCATGTGGAGTCTGGTGCAGAAAGTCATCTCAAGCCTGCCGGAGGCTGGAAAGCAGGGGGAACCGTTGTGGCGCAGGCTGTCTTCAATGAACACACTGCGGATGAGCGGCGAAAACACCAGTATCATGCATTTTTCATCAAGGTGATTGAGTTGCTCGCCGATTCCTCGAAGATTGCTATTTTGGGGCCTGGGGAGGCAAAACTTGAATTTGCCAAAGAGATCGAAAAGCTCAATGATCTGCATACAAAAGTAACGGGCGTGGAAGCCTGCGAGCGGTTGACAGAAAATCAACTGATTGCAAAAGTGAAAACACTCTTTATTGCCCGAAAGTAAACAGTGCAGTAATACTCCGGTCGGGTGGTGCCACGATATTTGCCTGATCGATCTGGAGGTCGTCGTGGGTGGCCTCAGTCACTGACTGTTGAGACTGATGGTTTGCAAGTCATGGAATAAACGTATATCTGAATGGCATAGTGATCAAAAATTATGCAAAAAACAGAGCTGTTCGGGACGCTGCCTTCTGACTGGTTGCGGTGGTGGTGATTTTTTTCTCTTTTGTCCCGGGCAGTTCAACCTTTGAATTTATGGAAATACTCTTTCTTTTTGTTTTGATTCTTGTCAATGGACTTTTTGCCATGTCGGAAATTGCGCTGGTAACGGCAAAGCGCTCTCGTCTTTCAAAACTTGCCGAGGATGGTGAAAAAGCTGCCGCTGTTGCCATCAAGCTTGGTCGTGAACCTTCAAGTTTTCTTTCGACCATCCAGATTGGCATTACTTCTATCGGGATCCTTAACGGTATTGTCGGAGAGGGGGCTCTTGCCAGTCCCTTTGCTGTCTGGTTGCAATCGTTCGGCATGGACCCGGAAATAAGTCATATTTTTTCCACTGCTGTTGTTGTGCTTACCATTACCTACGTCACCATTGTTATCGGCGAACTGGTTCCCAAGCGGCTTGGTATGTTCAATCCTGAGGGAATTGCCTGTATGGTTGCTCGTCCCATGCTTGCGCTTGCGACCTTGACCCGTCCGTTTGGCAGGCTGCTTACGGCCTCAACCGATGCCGTTCTTCGTCTGACGGGAAATCACCCCCACATCATGCCGAGCGTGACGGAGGAAGAGATTCATGCCATGCTTGAGGAGGGTTCTGAAGCCGGGGTGATTGAGCAGCATGAACATGAGATGGTGCGCAATGTATTCCGTCTTGATGACCGTCAACTTGGTTCCCTTATGGTACCGCGGGCAGACATTGTTTCTCTTGACGTTTCCCGGCCGCTTGAAGAGAATATCGACAGGGTGACAGAATCGGAACACTCCCGTTTTCCTGTCTGCAATGGCGGTCTTCAATCACTTCTTGGTGTTGTCAATGCCAAACAGCTTCTTTCAAAAACCCTGAAAGGGGGGCTGACTGAGTTTACCTCGCAGTTGCAGCCTTGCGTCTATGTTCCCGAAACGCTTACAGGCATGGAGCTGCTCGACCATTTCAGAACCTCAGGTACCCAGATGGTCTTTGTTGTTGACGAATATGGTGAGATTCAGGGGCTGGTTACCCTTCAGGATATGCTTGAGGCGGTCACGGGAGAGTTTGTTCCCCGCAACCTTGAGGATTCATGGGCTGTGGAACGCCAGGACGGTTCCTGGCTCCTTGACGGCCTTATTCCTGTCCCCGAACTGAAAGACACACTTGAGCTGAAAAATGTTCCTGAAGAGGATAAAGGGCTTTATCATACTCTCAGCGGACTGATGATGTGGCTGCTTGGGCGTATGCCGAGGACCGGAGACATTGTGACCTGGGAAGAGTGGAGTCTCGAAATCGTGGACCTGGATGGCCAGAGGATTGATAAAGTGCTTGCATCGAGGTTGTCTGCTCTGCCCGATCAAGCATCAGCACATGCCGCAGATCCTTCTGCGACGGTGTGACAGCTATTCTCTGCAAAAGAGAGCTGGTCGCTCACGCGGAGCAAGAAGACAACGCTTTCCTCTTTCGCTGCTTTTGCCTACATTAACCATTGGAGTTTTATTGGAATCTTTTCATTACCGTAGATAATTATAAAAGATGCCTCTATCATCAAAAGTCCGTTCTGCCGGGATTTTCCTGGCACTTTTTGCCATCAGTGCAACCATCTCCTCCTGCCAGAAAAAGATTGAAGATGTGCTCGTTGAAAAAGCGATTGAGCAGTCTACAGGCAAAAAGGTTGCCTTCAATTCCGGCGGAAACAACATAACGATACAGTCCGAAGGGCAGAAAATTGAAATTCAGGGGAACGGCGGTGTCTGGCCGGCAGATATGCCTGCTGACGTACCGAAGTTTGTCTGGGGCAAGATAAAGGCCGTTACCCGCGCAGAAACGCCGGAAGGAAAGAACTGGAGCGTTGTCTGTGAGAGCGTTTCCGGCAATATTGTCAAGGAGTTCGAAACCCAGCTTAAAAGCAATGGTTTCAAAAACGTTTCAACCATTGTGACTTCCGGTGAAAGCTCGGGCGGTGTTGTTTCAGGAGAAAAAGAGAAGCTTAAAGTTGTGCTTATGACTGGCAACGGCACCGCGTCACTCTCTGTCGTTAAAGAGCCTTGAGAACCTCCATAAAGAGTCCGTACAGGAAACCCTTATGATACAACAGGAAGCTGATTGTCTGTTTTGCCGTATTGTGCGTGGGGAGATACCCGCTTCGGTCGTTTATCGCAATGATCATGTTCTTGCTTTCCGTGATATCACGCCTGTAGCTCCGGAGCATGTGCTGATCATTCCCGTCAAGCATATTGCATCGCTCAACGATCTTTGCCCGGAAGATGAAGCTATTGCTGGCCACATTCTTTTGGCCGCCGGAGTCGTGGCAGAGATCATCGGCATCAGGGAGTCTGGTTACAGGCTTGCTTTTAATACCGGCAAGGATGCCCTGCAGAGCGTTCTTCATATCCACGCCCATCTGATTGGTGGCGAACGGATGGGTTGGCCTCCTTTTCCCGGGGCAGCGGCGCTGCACGGGTAGTTTCTTTTTCAGGAATGCAATTTTTTATTGTTGGTACGCATTAAATAGGATATTATCGGTCCTGTTTATTTTTTTTATTGTTTTGAGGGAGATTATGCGATGCGGTTATCCGAATTGAAGGTGGGAGACAAGGCTGAAGTGACGGCCTTGAAGGCAGAGAGTGTCATAAGGCGCCGGATTATGGATATGGGGTTGATAAAGGGTACAAAATTCAAGGTGCTCAGGGTTGCTCCGCTCGGAGATCCGATTGAGATTTTTTTCAAGGGGCTCTATCTTGCCATGAGAAAAACCGAGGCAGAGGGTGTCATGGTGTGTAAAGTCGGGGATCCAGGAGATGCGCCTTCCTTTTCCGGTTGCGAGTCGTGAGCAAGGAGAGGGAGATCACGGTTGCGCTTGCAGGGAATCCGAACTGCGGTAAATCCTCTCTTTTCAATGCGCTGACCGGCGCTCACCAGAAAGTAGGAAATTTTTCGGGAGTGACCGTTGAAAAGCATGAGGGCTATCTTGCGTACAATGGGTACCAGATCAGGGTGGTCGATCTGCCCGGAATTTACTCACTTACTCCCTACTCTCCTGAGGAGATTGTTACAAGGGAGTATCTGATCAAGGAACCACCCGATGTTGTTGTCAACGTTGTTGAAGGGCCAAACCTTGAGCGGAACCTTCTTTTGACAACGCAGCTCATGGAGCTCGAAGTTGATTTCTTTGTTGCTCTCAATATGATTGACGAGGTTGAAGAGAAGGGCATTGTTATCGAGATCAAGCAGTTGCAGAAGCTTCTTGGTTGCCACATTGTTCCGACATCAGCCAAAAAGGGTATTGGACTGGATTCCCTGCTTGATCATATTATTCGACTCTCCCGAAAGGAGATTGAGCTCCATAAAAACAAGCTTTTTTTTCGACCTGAACTTGAAGCTTCGGTTGAAAAAATTACCACGTTTCTTCTCCATCAGAGGGAGCTCAGCGGCTTCAATGCGCGGTGGCTTGCCATCAAGCTGCTGGAGAACGACCGGGAAGTGTATAACGAAGTCCGGCGCTATCCTGTATGGGTAAAAGTTGAACTTGCCCTTCAGGATGCACTCCGCGAGGCTGAACGGCTGCATGATTCGGAGCCTGAAATCCTCATAACCGAAGACCGTCACGCCTTTATTCGTGGGGCCATGCAGGAGTGTGTCCGCTTTCCGGGAGGAGTCAAGGCGACGCCAACCGACTATATCGACATGGTGGTGCTCAACCGGGTGCTTGGTCTGCCGATTTTTTTACTGGTGGTCTGGGCCATATTTCAGTTGACCTTTACCCTTGCTTCGCCGATTATGGGTGCCCTTGGCCTCTTTTTCGGCTTTATCGCCTCAGTGATTGCCCCTCTTCTGCCGAATGAAACACTCCGCTCAATCGTCATTGACGGCATCATTGCCGGTGTTGGTGGTGTCCTGCTCTTTTTGCCCAATATCGTTCTGCTCTTTATCGGACTCTCCTTTCTTGAGGCTTCCGGTTATATGGCCCGTGCTGCATTTGTGATTGACCGGCTGATGCACCGTTTTGGTCTCCACGGTAAATCGTTTATTCCCATGATAACAGGCTTCGGCTGTTCCATTCCGGCCATCATGGCGACACGGACGCTCAAAAGTCCAACAGACAGGCTTGTCACCATCATGATTATTCCCTTCATGAGTTGCGGAGCCAAACTACCGGTCTATGTCCTGCTGACCGCCGCTTTTTTTTCGCCCGATGTCGCGGCCAACGTCATGTTCGGCATCTATCTTCTTGGAATTGTGGTTGGTCTCTGGACCGCCTGGCTTTTGAAGTCAACCGTTCTGAAAAGCGATTCAGAGCCTTTTGTCATGGAGTTGCCGCCATATCGCTGGCCAACACTTGCTTCAGTACTGTTCCAGGCAAAGGTGAAAGCGTTGATGTATCTCAAAAAAGCGGGGACACTTATTCTCGGTGCGGTCATCATCATCTGGGCGGTAAGCAATTATCCCCGTTCCGGGGCACTTCAGGCAAAACTTGCGGCAGAAACTGCGCGTATCGCTGCGAGCAGCATGGGTGATGGCGAAAAAAAGGCTGGACAAAGAGCGCTTGACTTGCACATAAGGTCGGAACAGCTCGAGTACTCTCTGGCAGGAAGGGCTGGCAAAGTGCTTGAACCCCTTATCAGGCCGCTTGGCTTTGACTGGCGGATAGGCATTGCCCTTGTAACGGGCCTGGCCGCGAAGGAGGTCGTTGTTTCCACCCTTGCCACCATCTACTCCATAGGGCAAAGCGATGGCGCTCCGGTGGAGCTGAAAACGATTCTCCGGCACGATGCCGCATTCAGCAGGGCAACGGCTCTGAGCCTCATGGTCTTTGTACTGCTCTATATCCCCTGCGTAGCGGCTATCGGTGTGATGAAAAAAGAGGTCGGTCGATGGCGCCCGGTGTTGCTCTATTCAGCCTATTCACTCTCCGTGGCCTGGCTTCTCTCTTTTGTTGTCTACCACATCGCCCTTCTTATGGGGTGACTTCTACAATTTCTGAAACGGGAGAGGCAATCAGCCCGGCCTCTTCCGCTTTCAGAATGATATCATCAACCGCCATGGTCATCGGTACAGCTTTCCCATCAATCATCGTCAGCATGACCGCAGGGTGAGCCTTCTGGTGCTCAGTCATGATTGCCTCCCAGTGACTTTGGGCGCTCTCCTCAAGGGCGCTCCACGCCAGGCGTCCCTTGCACTTGGGGAATTTTGAGCAGCCCAGCCACAATCCCCGTTTTCCGCTTCTGAGATAGAGCGGGGAGTTGCATTTTGGGCAGAGAATGGTCGTCACGACCGGCGGGGTCTTCAATGGCTCGATGTGGCGCTGTTTGCTCAAATTGAGCAGCGTATTACACTTGGGATAGTTGGAACAGGCAAGAAATGCGCCGAATCTTCCGCTGCGCAAGAGCATGTGTCCTTCCTTGCAGGAGGGGCAGAGGATTGCCGTATCAACCGGTTTTGCCTTGTTGCTGCTTATTGCCTTGATATTTTTGCACTTGGGATAGCATGAACAGCCGAAAAATTTTCCATTTGCTGTCCATTTGACAACCATCAGCCCCTCACCGCACTTTTCACAGCGGTCTGGTTCGCTGTTCTGGGGGACAATAGGATTGGATTTTCGCAGGCTCAATACCGCTTCAAGGGGCTTGTAGAAACTGTCGAGCACTTTTTCATATTCATCCTCTCCGCTTGCCACCTTGTCGAGTTCATTCTCCATGAAAGCGGTGAAGTCAACATTGAAAAGATCAGGAAAATTGGCAACAAGAATCAGAGAGACGTCCTTGCCAAGTTCCGTAGGCAAAATCTTTTTCTTCTCCAGTTCCACATAGCGCCTATCCTGCAGTGTCGAAAAAATGGAGGCATAAGTGGATGGTCGTCCAATACCGAAATGGTCGAGATCCTTTACCAGTGTAGCCTCACTGTAGCGCGCCGGAGGGCGGGTAAAACTCTGTTTCTGGTCAAGGTCAGCAAGAGCAAGGGGGTCGCTGACCGACAAGTGTTCCGGTAGTTTAACCGTCAACTCCTTTTCCACATCCTCCTTCGTAGAGGTCTGCGCCTCGTAATCAAGCTCTTTCTGGTCATCATAGACCCGCATAAAGCCCGCAAAAAGTACCCTGCTGCCTGTTGCCCTGAATAGGAACTTTTCTGCACTGTCCTCCACATCAACCCGCGTCTGTTCGATTTTTGCGGGAGCCATCATTGCGGCCAGAAAACGCTTCCAGATCAGCTCATACAATTTAAACTGATCGGCTGAAAGGTATGGTTTGAGCTGCTCCGGTTTTTTAAAAATCGATGTTGGTCGTACGGCTTCATGCGCATCCTGTGCATTCTTGCCAGGTTTTGCTGCTCCGCCAAAACCAATATACTCCTTGCCGAACTGCTGATTGATATAGCCTCTTACCTCCGCGATCGCCTCTTCGCCGATGCGCGTTGAATCAGTCCTCATATAGGTGATCAGGCCTGCCGTACCCTCAGCACCAAGGTCAATACCCTCATAAAGCTGCTGTGCAACGCGCATGGTTTTCTGTGATCCAAAGCCGAGCTGGTTCGATGCCGCCTGCTGGAGAAGTGATGTTGTAAACGGCAGGGGAGGCTTGCGCTGCTGCAGGCGAGGAGCGATTTCCCGTACCGCAAAATCTCCCTTTCTGATGCGTGCCGCAATGGCCTCAGCCTGCTGCTGATTGGCTATCTCCGGCTTGTCACCTTCGCAGCGCACAAGCCTTGCCCTGAATGACTCATGCTTCGGTGTGGTGAAATCAGCCGCAATCGACCAGTACTCCTCTATCTGGAAGCGGGTGATCTCTGCCTCACGCTCGCAAATCAGCCGCAGTGCGACGGATTGTACCCTACCGGCAGAAAGACCGCGCAGCACCACATTCCACAAAAAGGGACTAATCTTGTAGCCCACAATTTTATCAAGCCCCTGACGGGTTTGCTGGGAGCGGACAAGACGGTCGTCGATCTGCCGTGGAGCCTGAATGGCCGCAATGATGGCTGTTTTGGTAATTTCATTAAAAAGAACGCGCGATACCGGTTTGAGCGTTACGCCGATTTCCTTTGAGATATGCCATGCGATGGCCTCTCCTTCGCGGTCAGGGTCAGTCGCTATGAGAATTTCACTGGCTTCAGCCGCAAGCTTTTTTAACTGATGGACAACCTTTTCTTTCCCTGGAATAATTTCATACCTCGGCTCGTAATGATGGTCAAAATCAAGACCAATCTCCTTTTTCGGCAGATCCTTGATATGGCCAACAGAAGCGAAAACCGTATACTTGTCTCCGAGGTATTTATTGATAGTCCTTGCCTTTGAGGGGGATTCGACGACAATCAGGGTCCTGTTTCTGGCAGAGAGTGTTGCTGCTTTTGAGGCCATTGATCAGTACCGGTATTAAGAGCATTACAAGTAAAATTTTGAAAAAGATAGGTGTTGAAGAGCAAAAAACAAATTTTACCATGTTTCACCCCGCGATTCTTCTTGGCGCTATCAATTTGGAGTCGATCATTTTCGGTGGTAAAAAGTGGCTGCGGAGGGAGATGAGAGATATTTTATTATTATTCTTTTACGCCGACAGGGTATCTGGGAAAAATAACGATTCGAAACTTATGCGTCACTTTTTGCTTTCTCTCCGTTCCGGTTTGGCCTTTCTGATGCTGCTGACGCTTTCCGTCAAAACTCTTTCTGCTTCCCCATCTGCGCAGTCCGGACAGGGTTCTGTTTCGCTCAATGTGATTACTGGAGAGGATCAGGGCTATACCATGAAGGTGGCGGTCCAAAAAAGGGAGGGCATCGTGATGATTGATCTTGAATCCATGGTGCGGGCCTTGCGGATGAGTTACCGTAATGAGCAAGGTGGACTTGTTGTTGAGGAATCATTCGGGATGCCCGGCACGATCTGCACGATCTTGGGCGGAAATAATTTTGTCCGTGTTATTTCGAGAAATCCTGAACTTCCGCAAAGAATTCTCCAACTATCGTCAGCTCCTGTACTGATGCAATCAAGGCTCTTGCTACCGGTCAGTCAGGTATGCCGCCTCTTCAGCGTCTGGCTGGATCGGGATGTGGTTTTCAATCAGTCTTCTGGTCAAATCCGCGTCCGGCTTGACAGAAAAAGTCTCGGGGAGTCGGACGGAACAATCGGGGAGGTCAGCCAGGAAGGGCGATCAGATGCAGAAGACTCCCACACGCAGGCTGAAGGCAGAACGGTGATTACCGGAATTGAGGTTAAGAACCGCCCGAACGGAGCGGTTATCACTTTTTCAGCGTCTGGTATTGCAGCCCAGGCATCAATTGTTACGCTCAACAAAGAGGGGTTCACCTATTTTTCCCTTGAAAAAGCATCTTGTGATATCAGTGGATTAACAAAAGTGTACCGTGGAGGTGTGGTCAGCTCAATCACTCCCAAACAGGGCGCCGGATCAGGACTGCAGTTTACCATAGCACTCGACAATCGAGCGTTTGTCATCAATTCTGTTGAATATCAGCGTGACAACAAACACAACCGCTATGTGATTTCTATCCATAGTGATGCTGGAGCGGACGCCATTCGCACAAAGGACAAAGAGCGTCAGATTGCACAGGTTATCAGCCGGGATATTGAAAAGTGGAGGCTTGATACTATTGTGCTTGATGCAGGTCATGGAGGAAAGGATCCCGGGGCTACAGGCGGAAACGGCACCAATGAAAAAGATGTCGCACTCAACATTGTTCGTGATCTCGGTCGGTTTATCACCGGGAAGTGGCCTGATGTGCGGGTCATCTACACAAGAAAGGAGGATGCCTTTGTTCCTCTTCTTCAACGGGGGAAAATAGCAAATCAGAGTGGAGGAAAACTCTTTATCAGTGTTCATTGCAATGCGAACCCGAACCACAGTGTTCGCGGTTCCGAAGTCTATATTCTTGGAGCGCACAAAACAAAACAGGCTCTTGATGTTGCTCTGTTTGAAAACTCGGTTATACGCCAGGAGGCCGACTATACCCTTGCTTACAAGGGCTTTACTGAGGAGTATCTCATCATGAGCAGCATGGCCCAGAGTGCATTTGCCAGGCAGTCCACCTTGCTTGCCCAGCATATCCTCAACACGGACTATCGGCAGCCGGTTAATAAAAAAGGTGGAGTGCATCAGGCCGGTTTTATGGTGTTATGGAGCCCTTCCATGCCGAGTGCACTTGTCGAAGTGGGTTACCTCTCCAATCCAGGCGAAGAGAAGATTCTTCGTGATCGTCAAGAGCAGAAGAAAATCGCATACACTATTTTTCAGGGAGTGCAGGCCTACCGCAAGAACTACGAAACCGCCAGTATGGCTGCAATGAAGCACTGAAACGCTTTTTCTTGTTGCAAAGTTGTAAACCCCGCACTACATTCGGGTTCACATATTCCTGGAAACGCGGCGATAGTTTGCCTTTTCTCTATTTTGCTCCCAGTCATGAACGACATTACCGCCCGAATTTTGAGCCAGATGATCACCGATGCGGATTTTGTATCAGGTGAAGCGCTTTGCCGGGAATTTGGCATTACCAGAAGTGCCGTTTGGAAGCATATCAGCCTGTTGCGCAGCGAAGGGTATTCAATTGATGCGGTAACAGGCAGAGGGTACCGGCTATCAGCTCTGACCGGTCGTCCTGTAGAGGCCGAGGTGCGCCCATCTCTCACTACCCGCCGGTTTGGCCGAAAGATTGCTTATCACTCTGTTACAGCCTCGACCAATATTCTTGCGAAGGCTCTTGCCGTTGAGGGTGCCGTGGAGGGCTGCGTGGTCGTGGCCGATTCCCAGACAGGTGGTCGTGGCAGAATGGGGCGTACCTGGCTCTCGCCTTCGGGCGTCAATCTCTATTTTTCCCTGATTCTGCGGCCGGGAGTACCTTCCATTCGTGTCCCGCAACTGACACTGCTTGTGGCGGCGGCTATTCATCAGGCCTTGAGCGCCCTCTCTGTCGATTTTGCGGCGATGATCAAGTGGCCGAATGACATTTTGGCCAATGGAAAAAAGTTGTGCGGGGTGTTGTGCGAAATGCAGTCCGAGCCTGATTGTACACACTTTGTCGTCGTTGGAATCGGTATCAATGTCAACCAGTCAGCTTTTCAGCCCCCCCTGCATGAGAGCGCAACCTCACTTTTTTTCGAAACAGGGCAACTCTCTTCGAGACCGGAGCTTCTGGCCTCAGTGCTGAATTATTTCGAACCGCTCTATGACTCCTGGCTATTGGAGGATGATCTCGGCTTTATCCTTCCCTATCTCGAAACCCATTCGCTCCTGCAATCGAAAGCGGTGACGGTCGACCAGTTAAAACGAAGCGTAAGCGGAACGGTGAGAGGGATTTCACGTTTTGGAGAGCTGGAGCTTGAGAGTGCAGAGGGAGAGATTATCCTTGTTTCGTCGGGAGAGGCCCATTTACGAAGCTGCCCATCATCATATAACCCCTGATTTTTATGGATCAACCAACGCTTCATCCTCAAATTGCTGCAGCATACCGTGTTCTTGAGACCGGTGAACCGATCAGCCATGCCGAAGCCCTGCTGCTTGCAGAGTTGCCCGGTGAGCTGGCACTTGATTTGGCTTCGCTGGCCAACAAAGTCAAAAACCGCTACGGAAGCGGCCCTGAAGCGCTTCATGCCTGCTCCATCATGAATGCCAAATCGGGGGTATGCGGCGAAAACTGCCGCTTTTGCGCACAGTCGCGCCACAATCGGGCCGATATTGAGGTCTATGATCTGGTCGATGAAGAATCCGTACTGATTGAAGCGCGGAACTGTTTCTCCGCCGGAGTCACCCACTTCGGAATCGTGACCAGTGGCTACGGTTATAAACGGATCAATCCGGAGTTTCAGCGGGTGCTCAACATGATTGACCGCCTCCATGCAGAGCTGCCGGAACTGAGTGTCTGTGCCTCGCTTGGCATGTTGGGCGCAGAACCTGCAGAAGCACTTGCGGCGCACGGCATCGCCCACTACAATATAAACATTCAGGTTGCGCCCGACAGGTACAGCGAGCTTATTGCCGATACGCATGGCGTCGAAGAGCGGATTGAGACCATCAAATTGTTGAGAAAGAACAATATCTCCGTCTGCTGCGGCGGCATTATGGGTGTTGGCGAAACCATGCATGATCGCATTTCCATGATTTTTGCCCTTCAGGTACTTGATGTTTCTGTCATACCGCTCAACGTGCTGGTACCGATCGACGGTACTCCTCTGGCAGGAAAAGATCCGGTTTCTGTGGCAGAAATTGTAAAAACCTTTGCTATCTGCCGTCTGGCTCATCCGAATAAAATCATCAAGTTTGCCGCTGGCAGGGAGACCATCATGAAAGATTTCCAGGGACTTTTGATGCTGTCGGGTGCAAACGGTTATCTTACAGGTGGTTACCTGACCACACGGGGACGCGATATCGCCGATGACGACCGTTTTGCCCGCCAGATTGCAACGTTTAACTGAGGACGCCGCCGTCATGCAGTTTCAGGAAAGGATCAGTCGGGAGCTCGAAGAGCTTCGCGACCTCGACCGGTACCGGATACTTCCCGATATCACTGCCCGTGATGGCAACCATATTGCGGTGGGTGGTCAGCCTCTTCTGAACCTCTCATCAAACGACTATCTCGGCCTTGGTGACGACCGGGAACTGCTTGCCGGTTACGCCGAAGAGTTCAGGGATAGGCACTATGCCATGACCAGCTCCTCCTCCCGTCTTCTGACCGGCAACCATCAGCTTTACGACCAGTTGGAGCGTGCCCTTGCCACGCTCTACGGGCGTGAAGCCGCGCTGGTCTTCAACAGCGGCTATCATGCCAACATCGGTATCATTCCGGCGCTCTGCGGTCGTCACGATCTGGTGCTCAGTGACCGGAAAAACCACGCAAGCATCATTGACGGCATGAAAATTGCTGAAGCTCCTTACCAGCGTTACCGTCACCTCGACTACGATCACCTTGAAGAGCTGCTTGCCGCAGCCGTTGACCGTTACCGGCAGATATTCATTGTCACCGAATCGGTCTTCAGCATGGACGGAGACCTTGCCGACCTCTCCCGCCTTGTTGCCCTGAAAGAGAAGTATGGCGCAGTGCTTGTTGTCGATGAAGCGCACGGTGTCGGAGTCTTCGGAGTGCGCGGTCTCGGCCTCTGTGAAACGGCCGGTGTGGTGCAGCAGATTGATATCATCACCGGGACATTCGGCAAAGCGCTTGCCTCAACGGGAGCCTACGCTGTGATGAGCAGCCTCTTCAGGGAGTACCTGATCAATACCATGCGCTCCTTCATTTTTACCACAGCACTGCCACCCGCCATACTCGGCTGGAGTCTGCTCACTCTTGAGCGGCAGACATCCATGTATCGGGAGCGGCAGGCGCTTTTGCAGCTTGCTGCAAAGCTCCGCAGTGAACTGATTGCCTGCTCACTCGACGTTCCGGGCGAAAGCCATATTGTCCCGGTGATTACCGGCAGCAATGCGCTCGCCGTTACCCTCTCTGCCCGTCTTCGGGATGCCGGGTTTCTCTGTTTGCCGGTGCGTCCGCCAACCGTCCCGGAAAAAAGCGCCCGTATCCGCATTTCGCTTCGCTCGACGCTGCAATGGGCAGATATTGCGCGCATTCCTGAACTCATCGGGAGGATAACGACCGCATGAAAACAGCGTGGCTCAGAAAAGAGGGAGCTGAAGAGCTTTTGCTTTTTTTCAACGGGTGGGGCATGGATCGCCGTATTGGCGACCATCTTCTTGCCGAGTCGCTTTCTGACGGGTTTGATGCGGATTTGCTCCTCTGTTACGACTACCGAACCCTGGAGACAGAGCCGGGCTTTATGAGGGAGGCAAGCCGGTATGGCCGCATAACGGTTATCGCTTGGTCATTTGGTGTCTGGGCGGCGCAGCATGTTGAACTGCCCCTGATAGAGCGCTCGATTGCCATAAACGGCACCCTGCATCCGGTTAATTCCGAGAGAGGGATCAACCCTCTGGTTTTTGAGTCAACCCTCGCCACCTGGTCTGAAAAGAGCCGAAACCGTTTCAACCGCAGGATGTGTGGCTCAGCCGAAGCACTCGCTCTTTTTTCCTCCATGTCGCCCGACCGCACCACGGCCGATCAACAGGTGGAGCTGGAGCAATTGCAGGAGCACTTTCTGGCCGATAGCCCGCCATGCGGCGCCGAATGGCGCTATGACCATTCCATTATTGGCGGACGTGATCTTGTTTTTCCGGCAGAGCAGCAGTACCGCGCCTGGAAAGGCCTTCCTCAAACCGTGATAGCCGATATGCCCCACTTTCCCTTTTTTCATTTCAGGAACCTGCAGGAGGTGCTTGCATGCATCCGTTGATCGACAAGCAACTGGTTCGCGACCGTTTTCGCCGTACGCTTTTCAGTTACGGTCGCCATGCTGTGGTGCAGAAAGCGATGGCCCGGGAACTTGCAGAGATCATCTGCCAGCAGGAACCGGGCCGATCGTTTGAGCGGGTACTCGAAGTTGGCTCAGGCTCAGGCGCACTCATGGCTGAGCTGCTTGCGCGCTGCTCCGTCAACACCTATTATGCCAATGATCTTGTCGCAGAGAGCCGCGCCTCTCTCCAGGGGGTTCTTGACCGTTTGCCTGTCGGGGAGTTCCACTTTCTTGCCGGTGATATCGAGAATCTGGAGCTTTTGCCCTCATCGCTCGACCTTGTTGTTTCCAATGCCACACTGCAATGGCTCAATGACCTTGACGGATTTTTTCGAAAAGTTTCCCTTCATCTCAAGCCCGGCGGGACGCTCGCCTTCACCACTTTCGGCCCCTCCAACATGCGTGAAATAGCAAGCGTCGAGGGCGTCGGGCTCAGCTATCACTCTCTCGGTGAGCTTGAACTTCTCGCTGGACGATATTTTGAGATAAATGTCAGCCGTGAAGAGACGCTGCGCATGGAATTCAGCTCACCAGAAGCGATGCTGCACCATATCCGCTCTACCGGTGTCAACGGGCTGCTTCGCCGTTCATGGACAAAAAGCCGCTACCTCCATTTTATCAAAGAGTACCGGCGGCTCTTTTCCACTGACAATGGCGTCTACCTGACCTACCATCCCCTTTATTGCTGCATGAAAAAGAGAATCTCATGAGCGGAACTGTTCTTGCTGTTGCCGGTATCGATACCGGAATCGGAAAAACGTACACGACCGGCCTGCTCGCCAAAGCACTGCTTCAGCAAGGCAAAAAGGTTATTACACAGAAAATTGTCCAGACGGGCTGTGCAGGGATAGCGGAAGATATCCTTGAACACCGTCGCCTGATGGGGATTGAAGTGCAGGATGCCGACCGGGAGGGGCTCACCTGCCCATCTGTTTACCGCTATCCAGCCTCCCCGCACCTTTCCGCCCGTCTGGAAGGCACTGAGGTCGATCTTCACCGAATCAGCATCTCTACCCTTGCCCTCCAGCAACGTTACGACCTGGTGCTTCTTGAGGGGGTTGGCGGGCTCCTTGTCCCTCTCACCGCAGATATCCTTTTTGCCGACTATATCCGCGATGCGGGATACAGCCTTCTTCTGGTGACGAGTCCACGGCTTGGCAGCATCAACCACACCCTTCTCTCCATCGAGGCCTGTCGGCACAGGGGAATCGTCATCCGGGGGCTTCTCTACAACTGTTTTCAGAACATCAACAAGCTGATCGCCGATGATACCCGTGAGCTTCTTGGTCGCTACCTCTCCAAAGCAGGGTATGCGGCACCGATCATCGACCTGCGTGAAGGGCAGCTTGATTTTGACGCTGTTGAGCGGCTCTCTTTATCATAACATCTTATAGCCTCTATTGGTATGGCCATGCAAGCAGCCTCCCTTGACCTTGATTTTGACCGCCGGCATCTCTGGCATCCCTACACCTCCATAACGGCTCCATTGCCGGTCTATCCGGTTAGCGGTGCCAGTGGTGTCTTTCTTGAGCTTGAGGATGGCCGCCGCCTCATTGACGGCATGTCCTCCTGGTGGGCCGCCATCCACGGCTACAACCACCCCGTGCTCAATCAGGCGTTAGTCACGCAGCTTCAGCGGATGAGCCATGTCATGTTCGGAGGTCTCACCCATGAACCAGCCATAACCCTCGCAAAACAGTTGGTGGCACTGACCCCCGAGCCGTTGCAGAAGCTTTTTTTCAGCGATTCAGGCTCAGTTGCCGTTGAAGTGGCCATCAAGATGGCTTTTCAGTACCGGGCAGCTCTGGGCGAACCCCTGAAAAACCGCCTGCTGACTGTCCGCTCCGGCTATCATGGCGACACCTTTACCGCCATGTCGGTCTGCGATCCGGTAACCGGTATGCACTCCCTCTTCAAAGGGGTGATGCCGGAGCACTACTTTGCCGAAGCTCCAGCCCCCCGGTTTAATGATCCCTGCACCGAAGAAGATATGGATGATCTGCGCCGGAAGCTTGAAGAGCATCAACGGGAAATTGCCGCAGTGATTATCGAGCCGGTGGTTCAGGGCGCGGGGGGAATGCGCTTTTACTCCCCGCACTATCTCTGTCGTCTTCGCGAACTCTGCGACGATTATGATCTGCTGCTTATTTTCGACGAAATCGCTACCGGTTTCGGGCGCACCGGAAAAATGTTCGCGCTCGAACATGCTGACGTGGTGCCCGATATCCTCTGTGTCGGTAAAGCGCTCACCGGCGGCTACATGACCCTTGCCGCAACATTGACAACAGATAAGGTTGTCGAGGCGATCTGTTCCGGCAATCCAGGGCTCTTCATGCACGGACCAACCTTTATGGCAAACCCTCTCGCCTGTGCTGTCGCATCTGCAAGTATTAGTCTTCTTTGCAGTTATGACTGGCAGGCAGCGGTGCAGCGGCTCGAAGAGGGGCTTCGTCAGGGGCTGGAACCCTGCCGGGATGCAGCCAATGTGGCCGATGTGCGTGTGCTTGGTGCCATTGGGGTGGTCGAACTGCACCACCCGGTCGATATGGCCCTCATCCAGAAACAGTTTGTAGAAAAAGGGGTGTGGGTTCGTCCCTTTGGGAGACTGGTCTATCTTATGCCACCTTATGTCATACGCGACGAAGAACTCGCCCAATTAACCGCCGCAGTTTGCGATGTTGTGGAGTCGATGCCGTAACTTTTTGTTCTGCATCCTTTCATGATGCCTGATATCCCCTTATATTCGATTCTTGCAAGATTAAAACGCAAAAAAAAAAGCCATGAGAGCAAAGCCCTGGATTCGCCATTACGACAAGGGAGTTCCCCACACACTTCATCCATACCCGGAAGCGACACTGGTCGATGTTCTCCGGCGGAGTGCAGAGGAGCAACCCCGGCATCCAGCGATGTACTTCAAGGGAAGAGCGCTCTCATACCTCGAACTGGAGCGGCAAAGCGATGCACTTGCTGGAGCCCTGCTCTCGCTTGGTCTGGGAAAGGGAGACCGGGTTGCCCTCATCATGCCCAACTCGCCGCAACTGATCATCAGTGAGTTCGGAGTATGGAAAGCCGATGCGGTTGCGGTGCCCATGAATCCACTCTACACCGTCAACGAGCTTGAACATGCCCTCAATGAATGCGGTGCGGAGACGGTTATTGTTCTCACCCCGTTCTATGAAAAAATCAAGGCAGCCCAAACCGTTTCGCGCCTGAAAAGGGTGATTGTAACCAGCATCAAGGAGTATCTTTCACCGCTCAACAGCACCCTCTTCAGGCTCCTCAAAGAGAAAAAGGATGGTCACAAGGTTCAACTGCACAAGGGAGATTATTGGCTGAGCGCTCTGCTTGCAGCCCAATCAGGGAAAAAATTTACACCGTTTGCCATCAAGCATGATGAACCGGCCATTTTCCTCTTTTCCGGCGGCACCACAGGCAACCCCAAATGCGTTGTCATATCCCATCAGGCTATGGTGATGACCGGTATGCAGATCGCAAGCTGGTTCAGTGTCATTCTTGAAAAAGGAAAAGACATTATCCTGCTCAACATACCACTCTTCCACGTCTACGCACAGGTTGGCATTTTGACTGCCGCATTGATTGAGCGCTTTCCTGTTGCCCTCATCCCAAATCCACGCGATATTGACGACCTGCTGCACACCATTAAAACCCTGAAAGCAGCGGTGCTGCCCGGTGTGCCCACCCTCTTTACCGCACTGCTCAACCATCCTAAAGTCAAGCGTGACCACTCAATGCTCAAATCGCTCAAACTGAGTGTTTCTGGCGCAGCACCACTCATGCTCGAAACCAAAAAACGTTTTGAAGAGTTGACGGGAGGTCGCATTATCGACGCCTACAGTCTTACCGAAGCAGCACTTGCCTCAGTTTTTACCCCGATTTTGGGTACCTACAAGCATGGTTCGGTAGGCGTTCCCGTGCCCGATGTCGAGATACGGATTGTTGACCCGGAAACCGGCTTTGAAACCCTTGCCGAGCTTGAAATAGGGGAAATCACCATGCGTGCCCCCCAGCTCATGAAAGAGTACTGGCAGAATCCGATGGAAACCGCACTTGTGCTCCGTGACGGCTGGCTTTATACCGGCGATCTCGGCTATCTCGATGAAGATGGCTACCTCTTTATTGTTGACCGCAAAAAAGATGTCATCAAACCCGGTGGATTCCAGGTCTGGCCCCGCGATGTTGAAGAGGCCATAGCCGTGCACCCCGCAGTCCTCGAAGTCGGCGTAGCCGGAGTACCCGATCCCTACCAGGGAGAGGCGGTCAAGGCTTGGGTTGTCCTGCGTCCGGGCCACCAGCTTACCGTTGATGAACTCCGTGAGCACTGCCGCAAAGACCTGGCGGCCTACAAGGTGCCCAAACATGTCGAATTTATTCTGGTACTGCCAAAATCAACCGTAGGCAAAGTGTTGCGCCGCAAACTTGCGGAGGCCCATTTGGCAGAAGCCGCAGCTTGAGCTGCTCTCTATCCCTCTTCCGCCAGTTGGCGCTCTTCCGCAGGATCAAGTTTTGCGCACTCTCCAGCCAGTCTGGTGTGCTCAATGCGCTCTCCAAGCCACACTTTTATAACCGACTGGCGCGATACCCCGAGACGTGTCGCCTCTTTATCGAGTGAGTCGATCATCCAGAGAGGAAAGTCAACATTCACCCGTTTATGCTCTTGTTTTATCCGATGCGCTCGGCTCAGATCAAGGTAAGGGGTGATATCTGAACCCTCATCAAATGCTTTGTCAAATTCTTCTGTTTTCATAGACTTTTATCTCCTCCGGGCGGGATCTCCTTACTGAAATTATTCTTATGGCTTCACCTCTGAATGTTGCTACACCGGACCAGCATCTGCCTGAAATCTTGCCGATAACAATAAATCGGGGCTTTCCCATTGTTTTTGCTGGAATTTCAACAAGATTATTGTCAACCCACAGTGCCTGAGCCTCAATAAAGTAGATGCCGTGCTTGATTTTGTTCAGCCGGCTTTTTTCAGGGTCAAACTCAAACTGCACGGTATTTAATTGATGCTGTTTTTATACCAAAAATATATAAAGAAAGAGCTGAAAGAAAAAGTTGCATGCACCGGTTGCAAGCTTAAGCTCCAACTCCAGAAGGCTGTCGTCACCACCATCGACAAGCTGGGTGTAAAGGAGGAGAATGGAGTGCAGCTTACCTTTTTTTCCTGCCTCGGTTTACGCCTATGCGGTTGGCCGAAACACGTTGATTCAGAAGAAACAGCAACTGTTCTAAGGAGCCTCTCAGAGCCAGTAGACCGGATAGTGCCTTTTGGGATTAGCGGAGAGGTTGTTGACTGAATGGCAGATTACCAGCATTCAGGCAGGCTTGGATGATCTTGATGGCGATTCTGCCGGTTTCGTTTTTTTCGAAGGGGCGCGAAATGTTGCTGTTGAGGGGGAAGACTCCTCGTTGATTTCAGCTTTGAGGGGGTTTTAAGCGCCAGGGGGTGCTGCCAGGCTCTGCGAAGTTTTCGGATAGCCTCTGTGAGGGTTTAGAAGATGCCCAACTGGCTTTTTTCAAAAAAGTCGAGCAGATAGAGTAAATTGATTAGAGTACTTGATAACAGGTACAGGTATATTGTTCATATTTTTTTTCGGGAGAAAAAATGACACAACTCATAGTCCATAAAGATAAGATGCAGGATATTCTGATGGCTTTTTTAAGCCGTCTTCAATCCGATGAGATCCGTCTGGAGTTTGATGAGACGCACTTTTTGGTGGAGCCTGTCCAGGAAAGATCGGTTCTGGATATTTTGGCAGAGCAGGCGGATGATTTGGGGCCGGAAGATTTGTCGCTGAATGTGGATCATTATCTTTACGGACATCCCAAAAAGACGGGGAAATGAATTATTTTTTGGATACATCCTATCTGGTCGCCCTTACTCATAAAAGAGATCAATACCATGAAGATGCCGTAAGCGTTCGAAAAACACTTAAAGAGCCTGTTCGACTTATAACAACGTCTGCTGTTCTTATGGAATTTGGCAACATGTTTTCTTCGGTACATTTTCGTGATAAGGTCTTCCGTTATATTCAGTTGCTGAAAAATGACAAAAATACAGAAATTGTTTTTGTCACTGAGCAGATGTTTGAATCAGCTTTGAGCATGTTTGGAAAATATCATGACAAAGAATGGGGGTTGGTAGATTTCATTTCTTGTTATGCAAAAAAATGGAATCACTCATGCGTTGACTTCGGATGAGCATTTTGAGTAGGCAGGATTTACGGCATTACTGAAATCCTGAAGATTTAACGTTTGTAATAGTAATCTTGCAACGGATTGGAAAATAATAACATCCTGCACAGTTTTCCCCCGATATCGGCAAGGCTGATATGAACAGAAATGTAAGACTTTGATTGAATTAGAGCTGAATGACCCCTTCTGAATTCCAAAATTTGCTGAACCCGGATATTCAGGCACTGTTTGCATCCCATCACTCCGATGACCCGGCTGCTTTTGCCATGCAGTTTCATGGACGCAGGGATTTGCCGATACGAGCAATGGCTGAACAGCTTGCCTGCCGCCAGAAGGCTGCAAAAAAACTACCTACACTTTCGAAGCACAACCTGCTCTATACCCCCTTGGCGCTTGAGCAATCCTCCGGTGAGCGCACGGCGGCATACAAGGCTTCGTTTATGTCGGGCAAGAGGGCAATTGATTTGAGCGGCGGTCTGGGTGTTGATACAATGTTTTTTGCGCGGGTATTTCAGGAGGTGGTTTACTGCGAGCGTGATTCGCTGCTCTGCGCCGTGGTTGAGCATAACCTGAAGGTGAGCGGAGTTGCCAATGTTCAGGTAAGGAACGGCGAAAGCATCAGCCTGCTTGCGGAGTATCCGGACAACTCTTTTGACTGGATTTTTGTTGATCCTGCCCGCCGTGAGGAGGGGCGTCGCTCCATAGCGCTGGAGGCGGCGAGTCCGGATGTTGTGGCTTCTCATGATTTGCTGCTTCGTCATGCGCAGCGGGTTTGCATCAAAGCCTCTCCGGCACTCGAAATCAGCGGGCTGAAAAAGCTGTTGCCCGCCTTGCACACCATTATTGTGGTGTCGGTTGATCGTGAATGCAAGGAGATTCTGCTGCTTCTTGAGCGCGGTTACCCTGCGGATGGGCCCGTGCAGGTAAAAGCGGTTTGCCTGAACGGTGATTCGGAGGAGATAACTGAGGTTGCCGGTGGGAATGGTGATGTGCCGAGGGTGGTTGCGGCGGCGGAGAAGAAGTGTCTCTACGAGCCTGATCCGGCCATTATCAAGGCGAGGCTTTCGGCGGTGCTTGCGCGTGATTCTGGCCTCCAGTTTGTGAACAAGAGCGTTGATTATCTTACTGCTGACCTCAAAATTGAGGCCTTCCCCGGCAGGAGATTCCGGGTGGTTGAGTCTGTTCCTTTCAAACCGAAAAGCTTCAGGGCTTTTCTGGAGCGTCATGCCATTGCAGGGGCAAGCATCCAGCGTCGCGATTTTCCCCTTTCGGCGGAAGAGCTTCGGAAAAAATACCGGCTTGTTGAGAGCGAGAGGGCCTTTCTCTTTTTTACCAGAGGATCAACAGGCCATCCGCTCTGCATCTACGCTCTCAGATGTTTCCCTGGAGACGAAGCAGCTCCCTCTGTGCAGGGCTGAAGCGCAGCCACACTGAATGCTGACATGGGTGAAGAACTATTTTGAAGAAATCTCCGTTGTTTCAGTAAATTGGAGTCCAACCATGAACTGTTGAACCATGATAGAGATCACCAGCACGGAATTGCGTAAAAACATGGGCAAGTACCTTGATATCGCAATGAAGAAAAATGAACAGGTACTTGTGCGCTACAGGAACAAAGGATCATTTACCATTACGCCTGCCATTGAACCCGAGAACGTTGCTCGCGGTATAAAGAAGAATGAATTGGAAGCATATCTGGATCAGCCGGAGATTCGGGAATCCATTAAATGTTCGGAAGAGGATTTTGCTGCGGGAAGATATCGTGAGGTCACATCGATCAAAGAGCTATGGGAAGGTATACGCTGAGGTTATCGAAGGAATGTGATATTCATCTTGAACACTGGAAAAAAGTTGGCGACAACACGATAATACGTAAAATTGATAGAATATTTTCTGAGCTTATAGAACATCCAAAAAGAGGTACAGGTAAACCAGAAACATTTAGAGGCGATCATTCAGGGTATTGGTCCAGAAGGCTGAACAAAAAA
Source organism: uncultured Chlorobiaceae bacterium (assembly GCA_903840935.1). Taxonomy (GTDB): domain Bacteria; phylum Bacteroidota; class Chlorobiia; order Chlorobiales; family Chlorobiaceae; genus Chlorobium. The sequence continues at coordinate 3,525 of CAIMHT010000067.1, read as the reverse complement.
GATCGGATTATATATCGCATCGACGACTCCGTAGTACTGGTCTACGTCATTTCCATGAAAGGTCATTACGGTGACAAGTAACACCCCCCCCTTAGGCCACACAGTTTCCCTTGTAATGCGGCTGCTCAGCTTAGAGCTTGTTAAAGATAGTTAATCGGCTTTTTCCCGATTAACTGTATGACGCAACACCCGGCCGTTCCGAGTACCGTTGCTGTTTTATTGTTGTCAATATTTGTCATAAATTGACAATGAGATCATTTTCTTGACCAAGAAATAAAATATGAAGCCATGCCAATTAATGTTAACCTGACGCCGTTCCTTGAAGAGATGGTTCGGCAAAAAGTAAAATCCGGTCTCTATACATCGGCAAGTGAGGTGGTCCGTGAGGCATTGCGCCTTATGACGGAGCAGGACTCTCTTCGCAAAGCAAAGCTTGACCAGTTGCAGAAGGATATTCAGGACGGTATGGAGAGTGGCACTGCCAGCGCTTGGGATGCTGAAGAGATAAAGAGAAGTGTTCGAAAAAGAGGAACCGTCACAAAGGCAGGTTAAGGAGATGCCGATAATCATTAAACGACCCCTCGTTTTTGAGGATATTGTCGAAGACAGTGAAAACCGTGCAGATGCTTTTATTGATTCCATCGACCGGAAACTCCATGAGTTGGCAGACTCACCCCATATTGGCCGTTCACGGGCTGAGCTTTTGGCGGGGTTATCAAGTTTTCCATTTGGCCGGTATATCATTTTCTATCTCATCATTCCTGGCGGTATAGAGATTGTGAGGGTGTTGAACGGGGCCCGTGATATTGATCCCCAGTTTCGCCCGCAAGAGTGATCAAGCATAAAATTCATTTTTGTAATAATTTAGAGTAAAAGAATTTGGGTTTGCTTCGGGAGAGGCAAGAATCTCCGGTGAGCTGATTCTACAATTTCGGGGGATGGGCAAAAGGAAAACCGTGTTTTCGTACTGCATCTACGCCCTCAGACATTTCCCTGAAGACGAAGCAGCTCCCTCTGCGCAAGGCCGAAGCGGAGCCCTTGGATGCTGACGCGGAGCTCGCCAACGCCAAGCAGGCTCCGATCTGGTCTAATCTAAAAAATCGGATGAGTTTTTGTTCTTTTGTCGTTTCGGCACTATATTTCGTAAAGTTAATCGACTTTTTCCCGATTAACTGCATGAAATATGATCTATCGACCATGAGAATTGAAAACCAGCTCATAAGATTTGGCAGTGTTCCTCTGACGCATGGAACACTTTTATCCGTTCTTCAAGGGTATCGCTCGCCGAACGACAAAATAGCTCAATTGATTGCTGATGGCGTGCTCCTCTCTGTAAAAAGGGGGCTCTATGTTGTTGCGCCAGCGCTCACCTCCTCACTGGTTTCCATGCCGTTGGTGGCAAACCATCTCTATGGGCCATCCTATGTCTCTCTGGAGTATGCGCTTTATTTTTATGGGCTTATTCCTGAACGGGTGGTCGAAGTGACATCGGTAACGACCAGGCAAACGAAGCGCTATGATTTGCCTTTTGGCCGCTTTTCTTATAAGCACTCTCCCCTGAAACTCTATTCTGTCGGTATTACCCGGATTATCCTCTCTGATCAAACCGGGTTTTTAATAGCATCTCCGGAAAAGGCGTTGTGTGATACGCTGACTTTTACAAAAAAGTTAGCGGTCAACTCGGTTCATGAGTTACGAGAATGTTTGTTTGACGATTTACGCATTGATGAAGAACTCCTGCGAGGTTTTGATATCCGGGTGATTGAAGCCTGCATGAATGCTGGTGGTAAAGTTAAAATTTTAAAGATGTTCGCGCAAATTGTGCGTTCTTGTCAAGAGTGATGGTGCCTATGATGAGTGTTTTGGAGCAGATGCTTGCCAAATATGACGCAACAAGTGCAGAGGGCGCCAGCAATGGATTGCGTGAGGTGATGCAGGAAATTGCTTTGGCCGGGCTTTATCGTGGAGGATTTTTTGATCGGGCGGCTTTTTATGGCGGGACTTGCTTGCGAATCTTTTACGGGCTGCCAAGATTTTCAGAGGATTTGGATTTTTCCTTGTTGCAGCAAGAAACTGGCTTTTCGCTGGAGCCCTATTTCAAAGCAGTGAAAGAGGAATTTACCGCTCTCGGTCTGGATGTTTCCATCGCAGTTAAAGAAAAAACGGTGCAGCGGGGCATAGAGTCTGCTTTTCTGAAAAACAATACCCAGGTTTTTGATTTAGCCGTACAGTGGAATAAAACTATCAAAATAAAATTTGAGGTTGATACGCTTCCTCCTCCCGGTTTTGGCACTGAAGAGAAGTTGCTACTGGAGCCATTTTCCTTTTACGCAAAGTGTTTCGTTTTACCGGATTTGTTTGCCGGAAAAATGCATGCCTTGCTTTTCAGGCGCTGGAAACATCGTATCAAGGGACGTGATTGGTTTGATTTTGAATGGTATGTGAAAAAAGGGGTGCCGCTCAACCTTTCACATTTTGCCCAGCGTGCCATGCAGAGCGGCCACCTCGAAACTCTGCCGCTTTCTGAAGAGGAGTTTCGGGTACTTTTAACCCAAAAGATCGGCTCTCTGGATGTCGCATTGGCGATGGATGATATTTCGAGATTTGTGCAGGATGTAAAACCGTTGCAAATTTGGTCAAAAGAATATTTCATGCAGTTGGCTGACAGGATGAAAATTATTGAAGATTAATCCCCACAACACGACACGAAAGGCGGAACCCCAAATGATCAAATTTTTTTAGACCACAACTGTGCTTTACTGGAAAATGAAGAACCCTTATGAAACAAAGTTGCTAAAGGTTGCGATAAGTGCTACCTTACACTAAAAGGAGATTTGGCTATGGCACAGACAAAAGGCGTTAAATTGGATGATAACACTCTGCAACGGCTTGCAGATTTGGCTCGTATCCGAGACCGATCGTCGCACTGGCTTATATGCAGGGCAATCGAAACATTTCTGGAGCGCGAAGAAAATTACGAGCGTGAAAAACGCGAGGATATGGAACGTTGGGAGCGTTATCAATTAACCGGCGTGGCGATACCCCATGAAAAAGCAGCAGAATGGCTTGAAAATCTGACGCAAGGGAAGGTGATGACTTGCCCCAAATAAAGTGGCTACCGGAGGCATTAGCGGATGTTGAGCGGCTTCACGCCTTCCTCCACGAAAAAAGCCCCGTTGCGGCTGCTCGGGCAGCACGTGCCATTCTGGACGGTGCCGGTTTTCTGAAATCAATACCAGACATTGGACGACCAATGGACGATGACACTGGCAGACGCGAATTGGTTGTACCTTTTTGCGCTGGGGCTTATGTTCTTCGCTACATGCGGGACGAAAATGACACGGTTGTTCTTATTCGTGTCTGGCACAGCAAAGAAAAGAGAACGTAGAACCATTTAAAAATTAATGGTAACGGTATTTTGTCGCAAACATCAACCTCTATGGTTCCCCGGCAAAAAGTAAACAGGGCTCCCGCTCTGCATCTACACACTTAAGTGTTCCCCTGAAGACGAAGCAGTTCCCTCTG
>CAIMHT010000066.1 GCA_903840935.1 uncultured Chlorobiaceae bacterium | reverse complement strand
CATCAAATTATTGCATTGCATGCTCAAAAATGATCTTTTTCTCCGGGCACTAAAACGCCAGCCATGTTCCAGAACACCAATCTGGGTGATGCGTCAGGCCGGTCGTTATTTGCCGGAGTACCGTGCTGTGAGAGAAAAAACCGATTTTTTAACCCTCTGCAAGACCCCGGAACTGGCAACAGAGGTAACCATTCAGCCTGTTGAACTGATGGGTGTGGATGCGGCCATTATTTTTTCTGATATTCTTGTGGTCAATGAAGCCATGGGCATGAATGTCGAGATCATTGAGTCCAAAGGGATCAAGCTCACTCCGCCAATCCGTTCACAGGCTGATATCGACAAGCTGATTGTGCCTGATATCGATGAAAAGCTCGGTTATGTGCTTGATGCACTCCGCATGACCAAGAGAGAGCTCGACAACCGTGTTCCTCTTATTGGATTTACCGGTGCGGCATGGACCCTCTTTACCTATGCAGTTGAAGGCGGCGGATCGAAAAACTATGCATACGCCAAGAAGATGATGTACCGTGAGCCAGCAATGGCCCATGCGTTGCTCAGCAAGATTTCCGGCGTTATCACCGCCTACGTGCTGAAGCAGATTGAAGCTGGCGCTGATGCTATCCAGATTTTTGATTCATGGGCAAGCGCACTCTCCGAGGATGACTACCGCGAATATGCTCTTCCTTACATCAAGGACACCGTTCAGGCTATAAAGGCAAAATATCCTGACACTCCGGTTATTGTCTTCTCAAAGGATTGCAACACCATTCTTTCTGATATCGCTGATACCGGTTGTGAGGCCATGGGTCTCGGCTGGGGTATCGATATTGGCAAGGCACGCGCCGAACTTGGTGATCGCGTAGCCCTGCAGGGTAATCTTGATCCAACGGTGCTCTACGGTACACCCGACAGAATCAAGGCTGAAGCTTCAAAGATTCTTCGCTCTTTTGGTCAGCATACCGAACATTCCGGTCATGTTTTCAATCTTGGTCACGGCATTCTGCCCGATATGGATCCGGAAAACCTGAAACTGCTCGTTGAATTTGTCAAGGAAGAGAGCGCCCAGTACCACTAAGGGTTACTTCTTTTTTGTTTTTTTTACTCCGTCTGATGTTCGTCATGAGGCGGAGTTTTTTTATGCGATTACAACTTGATTTGCGAACGCACAGGACTTCTCTTTCGCCTTTGGCGATGTCTCAAGACGATTCAGATAAGATATTTTCGATTACAGGATCAGGGGTGGCTGTTGCTTTCGTTGGTCAGCGGTGATAACCGGATGCGCATTTATCGTTTGCGTTATGACATATTATGCTCTCGAACTTAGCCAATACGAATCCCGTCCTTACGGAGTTCTCCCTGATACCGAAAATCTTCATTCCATTTGCATTGTTGACACAATTGATGGTGAGATAGCAGGCTTTATTGGTATTACCCCACCAAGCAGCCTTCTTTTTTCTGTAGACAGGTACTTGCATCGAAATGAGATTACCTTTATGTTTGATCATCGCCTTTCTGAAATCCGCGCACTGACAGTTTTGAGATCTTTTTGTGGGCGCGTGATTACTGCTTATTATTATCAGTCCTTTCTGGGTTTCCCTACAATTGAGATTTGAAAGACGATAAATGGACAGTCACGCAAGCTATCTGCAAAAGAGACACTTTGGTTCACTTGATGGATTGCGTGCCATCAGTATTACTGCGGTTATCTGGCATCATACGGCTCCAAAATGGAGTGGTGCGATACTCGGTTATATCGGTACATACGGGGTGCATCTGTTTTTTGCAATCAGTGGTTTTCTCATTACAACACTGCTTTTGAGGGAGCGTAGCCGGAAGGGCAGCATTGACTTGACGGCCTTTTACCTGCGCCGGACTTTACGCATTTTTCCGCTTTATTTCGGTGTTCTTGCGATCTATATCGTTTTAGTCGCTTTTCTGGAACAGGGCGTTCTTGTCAGGAAGGAGTTTTTCAACAACCTGATTTACTTTGCGACCTATACATCAAACCTGTTTGTGAAACTGGATGGGAGGGTCATTTTTTATTTTGCATGGTCTCTTGCGACTGAAGAGCAGTTTTATTTGATCTGGCCTTCGATACTCTCTAAAACTGAAACGCCATCAAGAGCCGTTACGCTGCTGACAGTTGTTCTGATGGTATGCATCAGCGATCAATTGCTTGGTACTGGATTTCTGTCGGCCATACCAGTTGCAATAGTTGGTGGAGCCTTGCTTGCTACTGCCTTACATACCGAACGTGGTTTTGACCTGCTCAAACTTTTTTTAGGGCAGCGTTGGTCAATTTTTGCCTTGATTCTTGCTCTGGTGTTGCTCATAGTTCTATGGCCGCCACCTGAGTTTATCATTCACCTTTTATTTGTGCTGATCGTTGGTGCCTCTGTTATTCGTGAGAATCACCCTTTGAGAGTGCTGTTTTCATGCAAACCCGTCCGCTATATTGGCTCCATCAGTTATGGCATGTATATGTTCCACATGTTGTGTGAACATATTATTGTAAAGATGCTTGAATTTCTAAGATGGGATGCTATAGGTATCGAAGTCTTTGTTCTGACCTTTTTACTTTCAGTTGTTGTTGCCCGTTTAAGTTTTACATACTTTGAATCATTTTTCCTGAATGTAAAGCATAAGTTTGAGCGTTGAAAGCCGGTTTTCTAAAAAAAAGTTGGGAGAGCTGGTTTCCAGGGCAAAGGTTCGCTCTCAAGGTATGGATGTGCCTGAAAAGGTAATCAGCGAGTACCATAATAACGTGTTTATGATGGAGGTCGTGCTCTTTTTGTTTTTTATGAAGAAAAACTTAACTTATAAGTGAAGCGCGGCTTCGAGTTAGTGTATCAGGAACATGGGCCCGGTGGAGCCCTTTATTCGGTTCGTTTTGAGGGCGAAGGGAAGAGTGAGCTTGACAAGTTTCTTGAAGACAGGAGGGTACAGGCATCAAAAGAGTTTGGTTCTCTTGTTTCACGTCTTGAAGACATGGTCGATTCTTTTGGCTTTAGAGAGCGTTTTTTCAAAGTCAGGGAGGGCTCAATCACGGATTCGCTGGCAGCTCTTCATTATGATAATGGTCCTCTCAGGCTCTATTGTTTACGCTGGTCAAGCGTCTTGTTGATTGCTGGCTCCGGAGGGATCAAAAGAACCCGCACCTATCAGGATGACGGGGTACTTCGTGAGGCTGCCGAAACATTGCAGAGGGTTGATGAGCTGATTCTTGCCCGTCAGAAGTTGCGGGAAATTGTTATTGATGCAACCACTGGTATTATTGAGGGTAATCTTATTTTTACATTAGACGCATACGATCATGACATCATTGCTTAGAAAAACAGCAGCAATTGTTCCTCCCGCCACAAGAAAGTTTGTCGAGCGTCAGGGTGCGTTTGCAGTCAGGATTGCTGAAATAATGAAAGTGAGCGGTATAACCCAGCGTCAACTCGCGGAAAAGCTTGGTAAAAATGAGTCGTACATCAGCCGCATCGTTGCTGGCTGGGCTAATCCGACATTGAGAACCATTGTTGAATTTGAGGTTGCTCTTGGCCAGGATGTCATTGATATTCCCTACCAGAAGAAAAGCCATGAAAACGCCGTGATCGGTGACGACCGGGCATGGGAGTTGGGCGAAGGGGTGAGGAGTGCCAGTATGCCCTCCCTTTCTGTTGGTACCAAAATATATTACATCAACACTGCTGGCAGTTCAATGGTTGGTTAACCGTCACACATGGAAAAGAGAGCACAAATAGGTATCCAGTATTCAGGTTTTCGGTTTAAAAGTTTTTCTTTCAGGGAGCCAGTCGGAGTCGGAGAAAATGAGTCGTTCAATTTTGAAACCTCCATGGCGATAAGAACGGCGAATGACAGGATTATTATCGGGTTAATGATTCTGGTGAACCGGAAGAGTGACGGCGTAACCTATGCCAGGGCGGAGACTGAGTCACTCTTTCTTGCCAAAGGCCTCGAACAGGTAGAGGGCAAGGCCGGGAGTATCAATGTTCCTGAAGATCTTCTTTTTACCGTTATCTCTCTGGCAATTTCTACCTCAAGAGGTGCGTTGATGGTCAAGGGAGCTGGTACCTTCCTTGAAAAGATGCCAATGCCTATTGTTGATCCCCAATCGTTTTTTCAGTCGAACAAGAGCGTGAGTCAGTAAAACATCTGCGTTTCTTCTCTCCTGTTGTTGCCCATATACGCAAGAGATGACATCAATCAGTTCCAGCGGTTTTTGAGCGGTAGGGAGCGGAATTGCACTTTTTCATTATATTAATGCAGTACAATTCGTTACGGGTTTAATAATTTATCGTTATGATCAAGGAATGTGGCTGTTCCGACGGGCTGAATGACCGTACCCGTTATGAGGAGGTTGTGCTTGATACCATGCTCTATAGCGCACAGCTCAAGGAGAGGGTTGCGCGGCAGCACAGCGCAGTGATTGTTGCCATGGCCCGCATGATTGCCGGGACGTTTGAGGATGGCGGTAAGGTGCTGCTTTGTGGTAATGGTGGCAGTGCGGCGGATGCCCAGCATCTGGCAACGGAGCTGACTATTCGTTACCGAAGCAGTGTGGAGCGTCCGGCACTTGCTGCCCTAGCGCTCTCTACCGATACTTCAGCCCTGACAGCGGGAGCGAATGATCTTGGTTATGATGCGGTCTTTTCGAGGCTGGTGGAGGCTTACGGGCGGGAGGGGGATGTTTTGCTTGGCCTTTCAACCAGTGGTAACAGCCAAAGTGTGGTCAATGCCATCACCTTTGCGCAGCAGCAGGGGATGAAAACGATTGCCTTGCTTGGGGGCAGTGGTGGCCGGTTGAAGGGATTGGCTGATCTTGAAGTTATTGTGCCCCATTCCGGTTCCGCTGACCGGGTGCAGGAGTGCCATATCACGATTGGCCATGTGCTTATTGATCTTGTGGAGCGGATGCTCGGCTATTGTCGTTCGTAGAAATAATTCAAAAAGATGATTGTTATGCAGGTGAAACAGATTGAAGGAGTTTTGAGCGCAAAGGGTATCCGCTTTGCGCTTGTGGTTGCACGTTTTAACGATTTTATTGGACAGAAGCTTGTTGAGGGTGCACTTGATTGTATCCGCCGCCACGAAGGATCGGAGGAAAATATTGCCATTTACCGTTGTCCTGGAGCCTTTGAGCTGCCGATGGTTGCCAAAAAGGTTGCTCTGAGTGGCAAGTATGATGCCATTATTACCCTTGGTGCCATTATCCGTGGTTCCACACCGCATTTTGACGTTATTGCTGCTGAGGCCACCAAGGGGATTGCCCAGGCCGCCCTTGATACGATGGTTCCAATTGCGTTTGGTGTTTTAACGACGGAAAACATTGAACAGGCGATAGAACGCGCGGGAACCAAAGCGGGCAACAAGGGTTTTGATGCTGCCATGACGGCTATTGAGATGGTAAACCTTTATCGCCAGATTTAGTTGTTCTGGTAGCGGTTGAAATTGGTTGTGATTATTGCTGAGCAGGCGTTCATAAGCTCATCGACACCGCTGAACTGTGATGGCTGGATTGGTTTGTCGATGATAACCCTGATTTTTCCCTTGTTGATTTTCAGGCTTTTTTTCGGGGTGACAAGATGGCTTCCAATAATGGTGACTGGCAGTACTGGAGCGCCTCCTTCCTTTGCTACACGGAATGCTCCGCGTTTGAACGGAAGGAGTTCACCGGTCGCAGATCGGGTGCCTTCAGGAAAAATGTGGACGGAATGGCCGCTTTTGAGTACTTCTTTTGCTGCGAAAAGGCTTTGCAGTGCGCTCCTGTTTTGTCCCCGTTTGATCATGACATAGCCTGCCTGTCTGAGTGCCCGGCCCAACAATGGTATTTTTCCAAGCTCCTCTTTTGCCAGAAAGCGCAGTTTAAGGTTCATCGTACCGAGGAGTAGTGGAATATCGGCCATGCCAGCATGATTGCTTATCACCAGGTAGTTCTGTTCCGGGCTGTAATTTTCGCGGCCGATTACCTCAATTGAAATACCGAAGAGTTTGGCGCTGAACCGGCCCCACCAGGCAGCTATTCTATGGAAACTCTCACCGCTGGAATCGAAGAGGTCTATCAGCAGTACCAGGAGTATCCCGAAAAACATGATCGGTATCAGGATAAAAAGGAACAAGAGTGTTCTGAAGTTCATTCCGTACTTATTAAGGGGTTACTGGTCGAGTCCGTTGAGAAAAGAGGCGAGCTCCTTATACTCAGAACTGATCAGCGTGGCACTCTTCTTTTTTTCCATAAGCTCCTGGAGGTTTGCAGGGATACCGATCTCTTTGCCCAAAGCCCCCTCTATTGCTTCAAGAAATTTTACCGGATGTGCCGTTGACAGGAGTATTCCTGGTTTTTCCGCGTTTTCTGCTGCGCTTCTGAAGCGTTCAAGGGCACGGTATGCGACGGCGGTATGCGGATCCATGACATAACCAAAGCGCTCATAAACTGAGCGGATTGTGGCAATGGTCTCTTCATCCGAAACGGCAATGCCTGTGATCTCCTTTGTCATGGAGTCATGGTCGTTGTGGTAGAAGTATCTCAGTCGTGCAAAATTGCTCGGGTTACCGACGTCCATTGCGGTTGAAAGGGTGGTGATGGTCGGATGTGGTTCGTAGCGTCCCTCATTGATATAACGGGTTACGCTGTCGTTGGCATTTGATGCGGCAATAAAGTGGCCTATGGGGAAACCCATCCGTTTGGCAAGCACGCCCGCAGTGAGGTTTCCGTAGTTGCCGCTTGGGACTGAAAAGAGAGGGTTCTGGATGCCAGACAGCTCCTTGAGTTGCATGGTTGCCCATGAGTAATAGAAGGATTGCGGTATCAGCCGTGATATATTGATGGAGTTTGCCGAGGTGAGCGTCAGGGATTTGTTCAGGTCTGGATCGACAAAGGCCTGTTTTACCATGCGCTGGCAGTCGTCAAAGTCGCCCTGTACTTCAAGGGCATGAACGTTGCCGCCAGCGGTGGTCAGTTGCTGTTCCTGCAGGCGGCTCACTTTCGCGGAAGGATAGAGGAGCACGACCCTTGTGTTGGCAATTCCCTGGAAGCCGTAAGCTACGGCGCTTCCGGTATCTCCCGATGTTGCAACAAGGACAGTGATAAGCTTCTGCTCCTCTGCGGCAAAATAGCCGGTCAGTCGGGCAAGAAAGCGTGCGCCGTAATCTTTGAAGGCGAGTGTTGGCCCGCAAAAAAGCTCTTCGACAAAGGTATTGTGGTCGAGCTGGACAATTGGAGTGTCGAAGGTATAGCTGCTTTCGATGATGTCACTGAGCTGGTCAGGGGGGATGGCTCCCCCGATAAATTTTTTTGCTATGGCAAAGGCGATGTTGTTGAAGCTTGCCCCTTCGAGGAGCGTTATCTCTTCCGGAGAAAAACGAGGAATTTCGGAGGGAACATAAAGTCCACCGTCGGGAGCAAGCCCTTCGAGCGTTGCCTTGCTTATGGAGACGGGTATGGATGACTTATTGGTGCTGAAATAGATCATGAGTCGTTCGGTTCTCTGTTGAAATTTGTGGCGTTACACTATGCGTGCCCCTTCTTTGCAGATTGGCGATACCCACATATCGGACAGAAGGTGAGCTTTGGAGTGCAGGAATGCCTCTTTCATTGCCAGGCCCACGGCAAGTGCTGTTTTTTCAGAGGAGGAAAAAGCAAAAATGGAGGGGCCTGATCCTGCAATGCTGCAGCCGAGGGCGCCACTGTCGAGAGCGGCCTGCTTAACGTCAAAAAAACCGGGGATGAGCGGGGCGCGTTTTGGTTCGGCGATAACATCAACCAGAGAGCGCCCGATAAGGTCATAGTCGGAGGTAAGCAGACCGGTAATAAGAGCGCCAACATTGCCCCATTGCTGGGTTGCTGTTTTGAGTGAAATTTCCTGGGGCAGCACTGAGCGCGCGTATGCCGTGCGCAGCTCGGTATGAGGGTGCACAAGGGAGCAGTAGAGGTGTTCGGGTGAGGGGATCGTAATGAGATCAAGCGGAGTGTAGCTCCGGATCAGCACGAAATTGCCAAGAATTGCTGGCGCAGCGTTGTCGGCATGGGCTGATCCGCAGGCAACCCGTTCTCCTTCAATGGCGAAGTGCACCAGTTCCATTTTCGAACAGGGGTTTCCCATCAGTTCGTTTGCGGCGATCAGTGCTGCGGCTGCGCTTGCTGCACTGCTTCCCATGCCACTGCTGAGAGGCAGGTGCTTTCTGAGTTCAAGGGAGATATGGCCGGTAAAATCGATCTGTTTATGGGCACGGATATATTCGAGAAATTTCAGGACAACAAAACTTGATGTGTTTTTTTTGGGGTCAAGCGGAAGCGCACCACCGTCGCCTGTAATGCTGGTAATAGAAACCGGAGAACCGGAGTGTGCTTGATCGGAAAGCGTCAGAATTACTTCATCACCAGGCTCGGTAATGGCAAATCCCAAGACATCAAAGCCGCACGCAACGTTTCCGACTGTTGCTGAAGCGAATCCTCTGACAGTTTTCATACTGTTTTCTTCGGGCAAAATTCCTGTAGGTGTTGGTATAAGGTTAAAGCGAGGAAAAACCAAGATATTCAAAAGAGAGAGAGAATTTGAATAACTAAAAGCTTTTCATTAAATTCAGGTTTTATCTTTTGGAATGGAAAACAGCCCGAGTTGGACTTAAAAAGAAGGTAAGCAGAATCTTTCTCTTTTCTTAACAAATAACCAAGCGGAATAAGATATGTCTACAACAGTCAGGCCTGATGAGGTTTCATCCATACTTCGCAAGCAGCTTGCCGGTTT
>CAIMHT010000065.1 GCA_903840935.1 uncultured Chlorobiaceae bacterium | reverse complement strand
CGGCTGCTGAAACGGCTCAGGTTTGACGGAAAGGCAAACAAAAAAACTGTTTACTTACATGGAAGAAAATAAAATGGGCTGTGCATCAATGGAACAGAGTGCTCCAGTAAGGGGAAGAAAAAAAAGCTGGTTAGGCAAGGTTGTCAGTGACAAGATGGATAAGTCGTGCGTGGTTGCCGTAGAGCGTAGCGTACAGCATCCGGTTTACAAGAAATATTTCAAGAAAACGACGAAGCTGACAGCTCATGATGAAAAAAATGAAGCTGGAATAGGTGATCTGGTTAAAGTAGTGGAGTGTCGTCCACTGAGCAAAAGGAAGAGCTGTCGTTTGGTAGAAATTATAGAAAAAGCCAGGTAAGAGAGCATTTTTATACATTTAATAAAGTTTGAAACAGGATGATCCAGAAAGAAACAAATCTGGTTGTTGCCGACAACAGCGGAGCCAAAAAGGTTCGTTGTATTCATGTTTTCGGCGGAACCGGGAGGCGTTATGCCTCATTGGGTGATCAGATAATTGTGACGGTCAAAGCAGCAGTTCCTGGTGGTATTGTAAAAAAGAAGGATGTATGCAGGGCCGTTGTCGTGCGCTGTGTCAAGGAGTCACGCAGAAAAGATGGTTCCTATATCCGCTTTGACGAGAACGCAGTTGTTCTTCTCAACGCTCAGGGCGAACCAAGGGGAACCCGTATTTTCGGGCCGGTGGCAAGAGAACTTCGCGACAGAAAATTTATGAAGATTGTTTCGTTGGCACCCGAAGTATTGTAAGGTGACACAGGCGGGAGTAACTCAGTTGGTAGAGTCACAGCCTTCCAAGCTGTTGGTCGCGAGTTCGAATCTCGTCTCCCGCTCCGGATTTTATGAATAATATCATATCAGTTAAAAATGAAAACAGGGATTAAAAAGGTTAAGTTGCACGTCAAGAAAAACGATTCGGTTATCGTCATCAGCGGCAATGATAAAGGCAAGGCTGGAAAGATTTTAAAAGTATTTCCGATAAAAAGTCGTGTTATTGTTGAAGGTGTAAATATCCGCAAGCGTCATACGCGCCCAGCTCAGGGTCAGACACAAGGGTCGATCATCGAGCGTGAGTTCCCGATTCATTCTTCCAATGTGAAGAAAAGTTAACTGTTTCCACTAAAAGTCCCCGATGACCAAGACCATCGAGGGTAAACTGATAAAGAAAAAGATGGACAAGAATAAAGAGATGATACCTTCTGCCCCTTCATTGGCAAGACTTGAGACATTCTTCAAAGAGAAAGCAACGCCGAATCTTATTGAGCGCTTTCAGTACAAGAATGTCATGCTGGTACCCAGGCTTGAAAAAATATCGATCAATATCGGCGTAGGCGCCGCAGCAGCAGAACCGAAGTTGCTTGAAATTGCCATTCAGGAGCTTGCTCAGATTACTGGTCAGAAACCACAGATCCGTAAATCAAAAAAAGCAATATCGAACTTCAAATTGCGTGAAGGTCAACCTATAGGCTGCCGGGTAACGCTTCGTCGCAAAGCAATGTATGAGTTTTTTGACCGTTTTGTCAGTCTTGCCGTTCCAAGGATTCGTGATTTCCGGGGGCTCAACGATACCAGTTTCGACGGACGTGGAAACTACACAGTAGGAGTCAGGGAGCAGATTATATTTCCGGAAATCGATATTGATAAAGTACCGAGAATCTCCGGAATGGATATCAGTTTTGTTACGTCAGCTTCGACAGACGAAGAGGCTTACGTACTGCTTTCGGAGCTTGGAATGCCATTCAAAAAGAAGAACAACTAAATAATTCAGAAAACAGATGGCCAAGAAAAGCGTTGTAGCAAGGAACGAAAAGAGAATCAAGCTTGTAGCGAAATATGCAGTCCTTCGTGCTGAGTTGCTTAAAGCTGGCGACTATGAGGCTCTCCGCAAATTGCCGAGGGACAGTTCTGCAACAAGGGTACGTAACCGTTGTGTGCTGACAGGTCGTGGAAGGGGTGTTTATGCAAAGTATGGGTTATGCAGGCATATGTTCCGCAAGTTTGCTCTTGAAGGAAAGTTGCCTGGTGTCAAGAAAGCAAGCTGGTAAGCGGGTTTTCTTTTAGTTAAAGTAAGGTATTTGTTCATTTTCGAAAGTAACCAACGTTCGCTATGCCTGTAACGGATTCTATTGCAGATTATATCACCCGTATCAGAAATGCGGGAAGAGCAAAAAATAAAACAACCGATATTCCCTATTCAAAGCTCAGGGAAAATCTCTCTCAATTGCTCGTAGAGAAAGGGTACATCAAGAACTTTACGGTCATCACCACCGAAAAATTTCCTTTTCTGCGGATTGATCTCAAGTATACTGCGCACGGTG
>CAIMHT010000064.1 GCA_903840935.1 uncultured Chlorobiaceae bacterium | reverse complement strand
GGAAAAAACAGGATCGTTGGCATGTCGGCTATCAACTGCAATTGAAAGCTGACCCAAGCCTGATTCTCAACGCCGGGGATCTCTGGAAGCCCGAGAGCGCAGCATCACAGCACGCCTCTTCCTACTCCTCCAATTATACCGAATTCATGCTCACGGCACTGGGGCAAGCCTCCGGCCTCTGCCCCGCAGTCACCCAAAGCCTGAAAAAGAAAAATCCGGGCGGTGTCGATCTTGCTACAGAGGGCGCATACCAATTTTTGCTGGAATATGCCGAGCTGCTGCGAAGCGCCGGATTTGTGGTCATGCTTCCCGCGTGGTGGAGCAGTCGCAGGGCGCTCAACCGTATCGGAATCAAAACAAAAGTGAAACTTCCTGCCATGAAGGGAAGCGGATCGGGTCTCACGCTGGAAAGCATGGTTGCCTGCGATTATGCCGCAGCAATCGGCAATGAAGAACTTGACTTGCAGGAACTGAAAACGCTGGCCGAATTGAAAGCTCCACTGGTGAAAGTGCGGGGGCAGTGGACACAGATTGACCATAAGGAGCTTCTCAATGCTCTGTATTTTCTTGAAAAAAATCCAACCGGTGAGCTTTCTGCCAGAGAGATTCTTGCAACAGCACTCGGAGCAGAGAAAAAGGAGGATGTTCACGTTATCAGGTCGGTTGAAATCGACGGGTGGCTTCAGGAGCTGCTTGAAAAGCTCTCGAACCAGGGGCAGTTTGAACTGCTTCCACCACCAGTGGATTTTCAGGGAACGCTTCGTACCTATCAGGAACGGGGGTTTTCATGGCTCTCATTTCTCCGCAAATGGGGACTTGGTGCCTGCCTCGCTGACGACATGGGCCTTGGCAAAACCATCCAGACGCTTGCACTGCTGCAACGCGAGCGTGAGCTGGGAGAAAAACGGGCGGTGCTCCTGATTTGCCCCACATCCGTTGTCAATAACTGGCGAAAAGAGGCTGAACGGTTTACTCCGGATTTGGCCGTTCTGGTCCATCACGGTGGCGACCGGATGAAAACCGCAGATTTTCGCAAAGCCGCAACCGATTCATCTCTTGTTATTTCAAGCTATGGGCTCTTGCAGCGCGACCTCGAATTTCTCTCGAAGGTTCCCTGGGCGGGCATCATTCTCGACGAAGCGCAGAACATCAAAAACCCGGAGACAAAACAGTCGAAAGCCGCAAAAACAATCAAGGCCGATTACCGTATTGCCCTGACCGGGACCCCTGTTGAAAATCATGTCGGTGACCTCTGGGCGCTGATGGATTTTCTCAATCCCGGCTTTCTCGGCACCCAGCACTTTTTCAGGAAGAACTTCTATCTCCCGATACAGTGGTATGGCGACCCCGAGGCATCGGCACGGCTGAAATCACTCACCGGGCCCTTTATTTTGCGCCGTATGAAGACAGACAAGACGATTATCTCCGATCTACCCGACAAGATTGAAATGAAGGAGTATTGCACGCTGACCAAAGAGCAGGCCTCGCTCTACAAGGCTGTTGTTGATGAGCTGCAGGAGAAAATCGAGAGCGCAGAAGGCATTGACCGACGAGGATTGGTGCTGGCGCTGCTGGTGAAACTCAAGCAGGTCTGCAACCACCCGGCACATTTTCTCGGCGACAATTCTGCCATTGCACATCGCTCAGGCAAAATAAAACGGCTGACAGAGCTGCTTGGCGACATCCGCGAAGCGGGCGAGAAAACATTACTCTTTACCCAGTTTACCCAAATGGGCACAATCCTCCAGCACTATCTTCAGGATCTCTACGGTGAAGAGGTGCTCTTTCTTCACGGTGGAGTAACAAAAAAAAGGCGGGATGAGATGGTGGAGAGCTTTCAGCAGGAGGGAAACAATGGGCCTGCAATCTTTATCCTCTCACTGAAAGCGGGAGGAACAGGCCTGAACCTGACAGGCGCCAACCACGTCGTTCACTTCGACCGATGGTGGAACCCTGCGGTGGAGAATCAGGCGACCGACCGCGCATTCCGTATCGGGCAGCACAAAAATGTGGAAGTCCATAAATTTATTACAACAGGCACCCTCGAGGAGCGCATTGATGAGATGATTGAGAAAAAAACAACGGTCGCCGGGCAGGTTCTCGGAACGGGAGAGCAGTGGCTGACCGAACTGTCGAATAATGATTTGCGCAACCTGATTAAGCTCAGTCAGGACGCAATGGAAGAGTAACGGATAATGGCATACTATTGGTATAAAAAGCCAACATCGTCAGCCCCAAAAGCAGTGACCGGTGGCATAAAGGCCCAGAACAAAAAGGGAGCATTTGGCCAGACCTGGTGGGGGAAACAGTGGATTACAACACTTGAGCACTTTAATATCGGCGAAAGGATTACTCGCGGAAAATCGTACGCCCGAAAGGGGCAGGTGACTGACCTTGTTATCACGGCCAAAAAGGGAGTCGCGGCAAAAGTGCAGGGTTCAAGAGTCCGTCCCTATAAGGTCTCCATCACTCTGACGCCCTACTCAAAAAGAGCGAATGAGTTTTTGACACAAAAGCTTACCTCGAAACACATCTACATCGCACAGCTCCTCAGTGGAGAGATGCCTGAAAATCTTGAACGCGTATTCAAAACCGCAGGGCTCTCCCTCTTTCCCGAAAAATACAACGATTTGACCACCACGTGTTCGTGCCCCGACTACTCGAACCCCTGCAAACACATTGCCGCCGTCTTTTATCTGATGGCAGAGGCCTTTGACCAGGATCCTTTTCTCCTCTTCACCCTGCGCGGAATAGACAAGGAGGCATTTCTCAAGAAAATCGGCTACAAACGCCAGGCTGCAGGAGGTGATGAACCCCTGGCACTGCCGGAACCACTGCCTTCCGATCATGGCGCTTTCTGGGGATATACACCATCACCCGATCCTCCATTTATTCATTCATCACCAGCAGTACACGCTTCAATGGCAAAACGGCTTGGCGCAATTCCTTACTGGCGCTCCTCCAAAAACTTCATAAGTATTATAGAGACCACTTACGCCCGAGCCTCTTTGTTCGCTGAAAAAATGATCGACATTCAAACAGCCGAACAAGAAAAAAAACGCATCAAAAAACGATGAGTGAATGGAGGCTTTTTGCAGATTCCGACTGATTTGCTATTATAAATGCAGGTCTTATGACTTTTTTTTCACGTACTAAAACCATTACACGCCATGAGCGCTCATATCTATAAGAAAATCGAACTGGTAGGAACTTCAGCAACAAGCATTGAGGAGGCAGTCAATAATGCCGTTGCCAAAGCGGCTGAATCGATCAGAAACATTCGCTGGGTTGAGATTCTTGAAACCCGTTGCCATGTTGAGGAGCAGAAAGTTGCCTACTGGCAGGTAACCGTTAAAATCGGCTTTACCCTCGACGAAAACTGATTACAACTGACTGGTGAGCAAAAAAAAGGCGCCCTCGCAGGCGCCTTTTTCTGTTAAAAACAAACAATCGTCAGCTTTCGGAAGAGTAATTTTCCGGTGCCAGTGACCAGTGTGCCGGAGACATCCAGAGCGTCGAGAGCATGAGCTCACGGATGTGGGGAAACTCTTTGGGAAGCCTGTCGTAAATCGTTTCAAAAAGCGCCTCATGTGAAAGCAGCTCTTTTTTCCATGCTTCACGATCGACCGACATCAGTTTGATGAACTTCTCTTCCGTCATCTCCTCCAGACCTGTCCAGTCGATCATCTCATACTTCGGCATCCAGCCAAGCGGACTTTCAACAGCACCAGCATTGCCTTGAACACGATCAACAATCCACTTCAGCACCCTCATGTTTTCGCCAAAACCTGGCCACAGGAACTTGCCGTTCTCGTCTTTGCGGAACCAGTTGACACCAAAAATTCTTGGCAGTTCGGGCAGTGTACGGCCGACATGGAGCCAATGGTTGAAATAGTCGCCCATATGATAACCGCAGAAAGGAATCATGGCAAAAGGATCGCGGCGAACTTCTCCGACCGTACCTGCTGCCGCAGCGGTCTTTTCAGAACCCATTGTGGCTGCAAGGTAAACTCCGGAATTCCAGTTTGCCGACTGGTAAACCAGCGGAACCGTATCGCCACGGCGACCACCAAAAATAAAAGCGCTGATCGGCACACCTTTCGGATCTTCCCAGTCGGCATCAAGCGAAGGGCACTGACTTGCCGGAGAGGTAAAACGGGCATTGGGATGTGAAGAGAGTCTGCCACAATCAGGCGTCCAGGAGTGACCCTGCCAGTCGATCAGTTGATCGGGAGCAACGTCCGTCATCCCTTCCCACCAGACATCACCGTCAGGCGTCATGGC
>CAIMHT010000063.1 GCA_903840935.1 uncultured Chlorobiaceae bacterium | reverse complement strand
TTCCGCGTCAGGGGGGATATCATTGATCTTGTGCCTGCTCATGAGGAGCTTGCTCTCCGCATCGAGTTTTTCGGCTCTGAAATCGAAAGTATCCAGACCTTTGATATTCACAGCGGGGAAGTTCTTGGTGTTGAAACATACGCATTTATCTATCCTGCCCGTCAGTTTGTTGCTGATGAGGAGAGACTTGGGGTGGCGATGCTCTCCATTGAGAATGAGCTTGCAGAGAGGTTAAACTATTTTCGTTCTGAAAACCGTCTTCTCGAAGCCCGCAGGATTGAAGAACGCACCCGCTACGATCTTGAGATGATGAAAGAACTTGGCTACTGTTCCGGCATTGAAAATTACTCAAGTCACCTTTCCGGTCGTCCGTCCGGTGAGCGTCCATGCTGTCTGCTCGACTACTTTCCTTCGGACTACCTTGTTGTCGTTGATGAATCGCATGTGACGCTGCCTCAGATACGGGGTATGTATGGAGGAGACCGCTCCCGTAAAACTATTCTGGTAGAACATGGTTTCAGGCTTCCTTCGGCGCTTGATAATCGTCCGCTGCGTTTCGAGGAGTTTGAGGCTATGGTGCCGCAGGTTATCTGTGTCAGTGCTACCCCGAGTGAGCACGAATTGCTCCGTTCCGATGGTGTGGTGGTTGAGCAGCTTGTCCGTCCAACCGGTCTGCTTGATCCCCCGGTCGAAGTTCGTCCTGTGGCGGGCCAAATTGATAACCTTCTGGCTGAAATCCGTATCCACACGGCAAAAGGCAACAAAGTGCTGGTCATGACTCTGACCAAAAGAATGTCGGAAGATCTGCACGACTTTTTCAGAAAGACGGGGATCCGTTCACGCTATCTGCACTCCGAGATCAAGAGTCTGGAGCGTATGCAGATTCTCAGGGAACTCAGGGTAGGAGAAATTGATGTGCTTGTAGGGGTCAACCTGCTTCGTGAAGGGCTTGATCTTCCTGAAGTATCCCTTGTTGCCATTCTTGATGCCGACAAGGAAGGTTTTTTGCGCAACACCCGTTCGCTGATGCAGATTGCAGGCAGGGCAGCCCGCAATCTTGACGGATTTGTGGTGCTTTATGCTGATGTTATAACCCGCTCGATCCGTGAAGTGCTTGATGAGACCGCAAGACGTCGCACCATCCAGCAGCAATACAACCAGGAGCATGGCATTACTCCCCGCTCAATCATGAAATCGGTTGACCAGATTCTTGATACCACCGGAGTGGCCGATGCGGAAGAGCGTTACAGGAGGAAGCGTTTCGGTCTTGAGCCCAAGCCGGAGAGGGTGCTTTCAGGCCTTATCGACATGCTGACACCCGAAGCCGGCTATGCGATGGCCGCAGAACTCCGCCTTGAAATGCAGGAAGCTGCCGTCCAGATGGAGTATGAAAAAGCGGCCTATCTTCGTGACGAAATAACCAAGCTTGAAGAGGCCTTGATAAAAAGGTGATCCGGCGGTAAATCGGCCTGATAGCGCTCATACATCATCCTGTACGCTTCTTCGATGTGTTGAGTGAAGAGTTGTGTATTGAACAGTGGTGTTGTCAGGCGGTTCTGATCCAGCTTTTTCCGGATCAATCTTAACTTTTCCGGACTGATGGCAAGTTCAATTGCCAAAGCTTCGTATTCGTCCTGTGTTGCAGTGATAAGCTCAGGTAAATGAATGGCATTGAGCAGACTTGCCGCCACCCTGCCTGCGAACGATTCGCCCATGCAGGTCAACACTGGTAATCCGGCCCATAAGGCATCACTTGCCGTAGTATGAGCATTGCACGGCAGGGTGTCGAGAAACAGATCTGCCAGACGGTGTCTTGCGAGATGTTCCGGAAGTGGCATCCTTTTTGCAAAAATCAGTCTGTCAGCGTCAACACCTCTTTTTGTTGCTTCTTTCCGTAAATTATGCACTGCTGTAACATTGTCTTCCAGAAGCCAAAGTACGCTCCCCTCTATTTTATTGAGAATCCGCATCCATCCATCGAAGGTGGCGGGAGTGATTTTATAGTTGTTGTTGAAACAGCAAAAAATAAAGCCGGTTTCAGGTAAGCCGAGCTCTTTGCGGGTGAATACTTTGTCAGCAATGGAGCGTTTTGCATCGTTCACCTGATAGCAATCGGGAAGATAGCCGATTTTTTCACTGTAGTACGGCCTGCTGCTTTCTGGTATCAGTGTTCTGTCAGCAATAAGATAATCAATATATTCCGCACCCATGGTACCCGGGTAGCCAAGGTAGTTGACCTGAATCGGTGCAGCCCGAAGTGCAAATATACCGGGACGGGAATCTTGCGAGAAGCCTTTCAGGTCAACAGCAATATCGATTTCCAGCTCCCTTGAGAGCAACGCTATTTTTTTGTCAGATTGTGTTCGCACATCAATAAAACGATCAAATGCGCTGGTAACTCTTTTTCTCATTCCATCAGTTCTTTCCGGCCCAAATGAAAAGGCAATAAGCTCAAACCTTGATCGATCGTGCGTTTCAAATAGCTCTGCCATCAAGCACGCCGTTGCATGATCGTGAAAATCTGCCGAGTAGTATCCAATGTGGATTTTATCGTGCCGTGCACGCATTGCAATTGCTGGAAACGCATAAGTTGCAGGATATTTTTCCTGCACATAAATTTTGGCGGCCTCTTTTTGTAAGGAGAGAGAATCTGCTATTGCAAAAATTGGAAATGGTGATGAGGCTTTTTCATGGAGCTCTATTTTTTCAGCAAGTTGACTGACGTGAAGATCAAAAGCGTTCCAGTTGCAGATCTGCATCTTGGTATGCAGGTGCATACCAAGCCAAAACAGACCATCGGGTTTAAGTGCAAGAGCTTTTGTATAACTTGCTACAGCATCGTTAAGTTGCCTGAGCTTCAGGAGCGTATTGCCACGGTTATAACAAGCCTCTGCATAGTCAGGTTTCAGAGCAATGGCCTGGTCATAACTGGCCACGGCATCGTTAAGTCGCATGAGTTCCTGAAGCGCATTGCCCCGGTTGTAACAAGCCTCTGCATAATCGGGTTTCAGTGCAATGGCCCGGTCATAACTTGCGACAGCATCGTCAAGTTGCCTGATCTCCAGGAGCGCATTGCCCCGGTTGTAATAAGCTTCCGCGTAGTCAGGTTTCAGGGCAGTGGCTTGGTCGTAGTTTCCAACAGCATTATCAGGTTGTTTGAGTTGCTGGAGTGCATTGCCGCGATTACTGTAAGCTTCTGCGTAGTCAGGTTTCAGTGCAATGGCCCGGTCATAACTTGTTACAGCATCGTCAAGTTGCCTGAGTTCCAGGAGCGTATTGCCGCGGTTGCTGTAAGCCTCAGCGAAGTCGGGCTTCAGAGCAATGGTCTGGTCATAATTGGCCAGAGCATCATCAAGTTGTTTCAGTTCTTTGAGAACATTGCCCCGATTGTTGTAAGCAAGTGCGAAGTCGGGCTTCAATGCAATGGCTTGGTCATAACTGGCCACGGCATCGTTAAGTCGCATGAGTTCCTGAAGCGCATTGCCACGGTTGTAATAAGCCTCTGCATAGTCAGGCTTCAGAGCAATGGCTCGGTCATAATTTGCCACAGCATCGTCCAGTTGCTTGAGTTTCTGGAGCGCATTGCCCCGGTTGCAATAAGCCTCCGCATAGTCAGGTTTCAGAGCAATGGTCTGGTCATAACTCGCCACAGCATCGTCAAGTTGATTCATTTCTTGAAGTGCAACGCCACGGTTGCAGTACGCCTCAGCGAAGTCTGGTTTCAGTGCAATGGCCTGGTTATAACTGGCCACAGCATCGTTAAATTGTTCCAGTTTATAGAGGGACAGGCCAAGATTGTAGTAAAAAGAAGTATTGTTGGGTTGGATTTCAATGGCTTTGCCAATCAACTCCACAGCCATACGGAAATTGTTCGTTTGATATGCTGCAACCCCTGAAAGATGTAATGCTTCGAAATGTTCGGGCTGAAATTTCAGTACCTCTTTGTAGAGCGCTTGTGCTTGTACCAATCTGCCTTGCTGGTGCAGTTGCAGGGCTTGCTGGAACTTTACTTGCGTTTGTGCTGACAGTGCGTTGAGTGCAACTTTTTGCCTGGGAGTGTTTCTGTACCTGGAGGACATTGTTCATCCCTGTTCGTCTGAAATTTATGGCCAGATTGAGTCAATGCGAATCGTTTCGAAAATGTAAAGAACCCGCGGCGATCAGTTTTCGGGGTGAGCGGGAGGTTTAAGGCGTTACATCTCAAGTTTACAAGTGGAAAGGCAGAGATCATTTACTACACTCATTTGTTGGTTGAATATACGTTTTTGTTATTATTAAATGTACCGTAGTCCGAAGAACTCTAAACTGTGACGGCTTTTTTGTCTATGTTTGATGGTGAGCTTGTTTTTTGTTCATTTACTTCAGTTCGTTTGCAATGTTAGCACAGATAGGGAAGGATCATTACAATAAACTCCATGAGATACTCCAGCTTTCGCGCAAGAATCTCAAAAATTTTGATGAATCGCTGATTCAGCGTGCGTTTTTTATGTGCTATCGGGCACATGAAGGCGAAAAACGGGCATCAGGAGAACCATTTTTCTTTCACCCTGTCGAAGTTGCTACCATTCTGCTCAATGAGCTTCCCCTTGATGACGTCTCGGTAGCGGCAGCGCTTCTGCATGATGTTATTGAGGACAGCGGCTATACCTTTGAAGATATTGTCGCTGAACTTGGTGTTGAAGTTGCCGAAATTGTTGAAGGGCTGACCAAGATTTCCGGTATCACGATCAACCGGGAGACGACCCAGGCAGAAGGTTTCCGCAAGATGCTCCTCTCGATGGTCAAGGATATCCGTGTTATTCTCATCAAGTTCTGCGATCGCCTGCACAACATGCGAACACTCGAATCGCTACCGGAGCATCGGCGGCTCAAGATTGCTCTGGAAACGAGGGATATCTATGCTCCTCTTGCGCACCGATTCGGTCTTGGAAAAATGAGGGTCGAGTTCGAAAACCTGGCACTCAAATTCATTGATCCGGAGATGTACGAGTTTCTCCAGCAGAAACTTCGCATGGGCAAGGGTAACCGGGTCAGCTATCTGGCCAAAATCATTGCACCCATCAAGGCTGATCTTGAGCAGCAGGGCTTCAAGGTAGAGGTGCAGGGACGGGCCAAGCATCTTTTTTCGATCTATAACAAGATGCGCAACAAGAACAGGAGCTTTGAGGATATCCACGATCTTTACGGTATCCGGGTGATTGTCGATACGGAGCGTATTGCCGACTGTTTTTCGGTCTATGGCTTTATTACGCAGAAATATCCCCCGGTTCCGCAGTATTTCAAGGACTATATTTCGGTGCCAAAGCATAACGGATACCAGTCTCTTCATTCAGCAATTATTGGCCCGAAAGGTCACATGGTTGAACTGCAGATTCGCACGAAGCGCATGCATGAATTTGCCGAGCTCGGCGTTGCGGCTCATTGGCGTTACAAGGAGAAAATATCGCGGGACGATGTCAACATCGATTCGTTTCTTCGCTGGGCCAGAGAGCTGATCAAGGATGCCGATTCGGCGGCCTCTTTCATGGAGGGCTTCAAGCTCAATCTCTACCATGATGAGATCTACGTTTTTACTCCGAAAGGAGATATGAAAACCATGCCGGCAGATGCTACGCCACTTGATTTTGCTTATGCCATCCATACGGAGATCGGTCACGGCTGTATCGGTGCCAAGGTGAACGGCAAGATTGTACGACTGAATGCGCAGCTTAAATCGGGGGACCGGATAGAAATCATTACTTCGAAGAACCAGAAACCGAAACCGGACTGGCTCAAAATGGTCGTAACCCAGCGAGCAAAGCTTAAAATCCGATCGGCCATCAATGAAGATCGCCGGTTGCAGATTGAGAAAGGGCGGGGAATATGGGAGAAAATGGTTGCCGGTACCAAACGGCTTTTCTCGGAGAGTGATATTATTCAGCAGGTTAAGGGGTATGGCCTTAAAACCCCGGCCGATTTCTTCAACGCCCTTGGCAGCCAGCAGATCAGCGGAGAAGAGGTTATTGAGCGGGTTACAAATTTCCGCAAAGAGGAATCGGTTGCAAAAACCCTCAGTGAGGAGGCGCGTGAGGTTGAGGATTATCTGCAGAAAGCCCGTCAGGAACAGGGAGATGAGGGAGCCTCTTCTAAAAAGGATGAGGTCGTTATTGCCGGTATGAACAATATTGCATACGCTTACGCGAACTGCTGTCAGCCTGTTCCCGGTGATGACGTGATTGGCTTTGTTACTGCGGAGGGTGTCAAGATTCACCGCAAGAACTGCATCAATGTCAGTAACGAAAATCTGCTGAAAAGTGAGCGCACAGTCTCGGTATCGTGGAACAGAAAAGTCGAGACTGATTTTCTTGCAGGCATCAAGATTGTCGGTGAAGACCGTCTCGGCATCATGAACCAGCTTACGACGGTCATCTCCAAATTCGATACCAATATCCGCACCATTTCGCTGAACGCCCATGACGGAATGTTTGTTGGTACCATGATCATCTACGTTCGCAATGCAGACAAACTGCACACACTGATGGAAAAGCTGAAAAAAGTGCAGGGAATTTTCACCGTTGAACGGCTTGTTAACTGAACGCTTCACCGGTGCCACCACTACTTGTGTGGCGCCGGGCGTGATCCTTGGTAGCTTGATGCTTTTATGTAAAGAATGGTATAATTTTTGTATTTTTTTGATATGATTAACAGCGCAAACCAGAGCAAGGAGAGGATTATGAAGGTCTCATTAGCAAGACTTGTTGCATTTTTTCTTTTTTTCAGCACTCTTTCCGGGTGCGGATACAACAACATACAGCAGAATGAAGAGGCGGTAAATCGTTCGTGGGGCGATCTTGAGTCGCAGTTGCAGCGGCGGGGTGACCTGGTGCCGAACCTTGTGGCGACGGTCAAGGGTGCGGCAAACTTTGAAAAAGAGACTCTGACTGCGGTAGTGGAAGCGAGGGCAAAAGCGACGTCCATTCAGCTTACCCCCGCCATGCTCAGTGATCCGGCGGCCATGGCGAAATTTACCAGCGCTCAGGGTGGACTCTCCTCAAGCCTGTCACGCCTGCTTGTAGCGGTAGAGCGCTATCCTGATCTCAAGGCCAGCCAGAACTTTCGTGATCTGCAGAATCAGCTTGAAGGCACCGAAAATCGGATTAGCGTTGCCCGTCAGCGCTACAATGAGGCTGTTGCAACGTTCAACTTTTCAATCAGGAAGTTCCCGGACTCCATGACCAACAGCCTGATGCTGAAGCTGAAAGCCAAAGAGTACTTCAAGGCTGATGAAGCCGCAAAAGCGGTGCCGGCAGTCAAATTCTGATGTTGCGAACTGTCATGAACAACTTGATGCGATCCCGGCTCAGGGTTATGCTCTTTCTGGTGATTGCGCTGATTGGGTTTCTTCCGCTCAGCAGCTTTGCGGCAATTCCGGTGCCGGCTCTTTCAGGCCGGGTCAACGATTATGGTGCTATGATTTCCGCACCGGAGCTTGCGGAGCTTGATGCCCGGCTTCAGCAGTTTGAAGCTGCCGAGTCGACGCAGATTGTCATTTTGACGGTTCCGTCGCTCCAGGGCGAGCCAATCGAGAACTTTTCGATACGGGTTGCCGAGACCTGGAAGATAGGTCATAAAGGCTCTGACAACGGAGTGTTGCTCATTGTATCACGTGATGACCACAAGGTGCGCATTGAGGTTGGCTACGGTCTGGAAGGGAGTTTGACCGATCTTCTCTCCGGGCGAATTGTTCAAGACGAGATTGCCCCGGCCTTCAAGGCGGGCCAGTTCGATGCAGGATTCACCAAAGGGGTTACGTCGATTATTGCTGCGGTTCATGGAGAGTACAAGGCAAAGCCCCAGACGAAAGGGAATGGCAGCAAGCCCTCATCGACCCTGCTGATCCTTATTCTGCTGGTGATTTATTTTGTCAGTCAGATTTTCCGTGGCCACAGAGGTGGCCCGATGGCCAACGGAGGCTTTGGAGGAGGCTTCTATGGCGGAGGAGGAAGCTTTGGCGGCGGTGGTGGGGGAGGAGGCTTCGGTGGCGGCGGCGGTGGTTTTGGCGGCGGTGGAGCATCAGGTGATTGGTAAATGCCATATAATATAAAGAGATCAAGATGAATGGCCCGGCAGAAAAGTTCCTTGCGTCAGGGGAGCGGCTTCAGATTGAAGCGCGAATCGCGGAGGCAGAAAAACGTACCTCTGGTGAAATCGTGGTCATGGTGGTTCCATCAAGTTACCACTATCCCCTCGCCAGCATGATCGGCAGCGTGCTTCTTGCCATGATTCTTGGCATTGCCGTGGCGCTTTTTGCTGGCAAGGAGAGTATGTGGTTCTTTCTTGAAGTTTTTGCTCTCTCGTTTATTGTGCTCCATGAAGTGATTAAACGAACTCCTCTGCTCAAACGTCGTTTTGTAATAGCTTCCGACATGAAGGAAGAGGTCGAAGAGGCGGCCATTAACTCTTTTTATAACAAGGATATCAACCAGACCGTAGATCATACAGGCATTCTCATCTATATTTCACTCTTTGAGCGTAACGTCCGAGTGGTTGCCGATAAAGGCATAAACGCAAAAGTTGACAGGGGGCTCTGGCAGGAGATTGTCGATACCATTATCCGTGGTATCAAAAGCAAAGGGCAGACTGCAGCAATAGGTGCAGCGGTTGACCGGTGCGCCGAAATCCTTGCCGCCCATTTTCCCCTGAAAGCTGGTGATCGCAATGAGCTGGCCAATGAGGTGATTATTGGCCGGGGGAGGTGAACCGCCGATACGAACAGGTGGGTTGGCGGATTAATCCTGGATATTGTTGTTGCTGCTGAAATTTTCTTTCCACCCTCTTCTGCAAGAAATCCGTATTCTTATATTGGCTGATTCGCGTGTGCGCATGGTGCCTGCATGCGATGGAAAATTTCAGGTCATTGCAAAAAAAGCTTTGATTTCCCTGTTTAAATGTTTTTTTACAGTCAGTTGTAACTCAGCTCAATAACTTTAGTCGTAGGGTCGTTATGAAAAAAACAGCATTATACTCCTGGCATGAAGAGGCTGGAGCTAAAATTATTGATTTCGGTGGCTATCTGATGCCGGTACAGTACAGGGGAATTATAGCCGAGCACAATGCTGTACGCAACGCGGCAGGGCTTTTTGATGTGTCGCACATGGGCAATTTTTATGTCAGGGGTGCAAGGGCAAAGGAGTTTCTCCAGTACATGACAACCAATGATCTTGACAAGGCGGTAGATGGTCAGGCGCAATACAACCTCATGCTCTATCCCCACGGCGGCATTGTTGATGACCTGATTATCTACCGTATCGACCGTGAAACCTTTTTTCTTATCGTCAACGCGAGCAATGCCCCAAAGGATTTTGAGTGGTTGCAGCAGCATATCGGAGCCTTTGAAGGTGTTGAGCTTGAAGATCATACCGACCAGCTCTCTTTGATTGCCCTGCAGGGCCCTCTTGCCCTTGATATTCTTGCAACCGTGTTTCCTGCGCTTGACGTTGATGCGCTTGGCTCTTTTCATTTCTGCAAACTCCCTTTCCAGGGCTCAGAGGTGATGATTGCACGCACAGGTTATACCGGTGAAAAGGGAGTGGAGATATGCCTGCCGAATGAGATGGCTTTGCCTTTATGGGAGGCGCTGTTTGAAGCGGGCAAAGAGAGTGGTATTCAGCCTATTGGCCTTGGTGCACGCGACACGCTCCGCCTTGAGATGGGTTACTCCCTCTACGGTCATGAGATTGATCACAGTACCAATCCGCTTGAAGCGAGGTTGAAATGGGTGGTTAAAATGGATAAAGGTAATTTTATAGGCCGGGATACGTGCCGGCAGGTTGCGCTCAATCTGAAGAGGGGAGTCGCCGGTTTCTCGCTTGATGGTCGCGCTCTTCCGCGTCAGCATTTCAAGGTCTATAACAGTGCACGCGAGGAGATTGGCTGGGTCTGCAGCGGCACTCTTTCGCCGACGATAAAGGAGCCAGTTGGTACCTGCAACGTTTTGCGTGAGCACATCAATCCTGGAACTCCCATTCTGGTTGAAGTTCGCGGGAACTTTCACGAAGGTGTTATCAGGCGTCTGCCGTTTGTTACAACCTCACTGGGGTGAACGCCATAAAGTATTACAGGAGTAAGAACGCAGGTGAAAATAAAAAATAACACCAAAGGCAGCAGGGCGAGTAATCTGAACATGAAGGCGCTGCAAAAAGAGATCGGCGGCATAGTGCTTATGCTGCTTGCCCTTTTTTTGATAGGCGCCCTTCTCTGTTTTCATCCGGATGATCAGGGAAGTTTTGGTGCGCTTGCCTGGTACGATATTTCCATCAAGGTGGCAAGAGGCGCGGCTGAAAGCATCCACAATCCGTTCGGGTTATTTGGAGCAAGGATTTCAGACTTTTTTATCCGTTCATTTCTTGGTTATTCGGTACTGCTTCCGGTAACCTCCATCTTTTTCTGGGGCTGGTTGCTCATGCGGGCCAAAAGCCTCAAGCCAGCCATTGTTTTTTCACTCTACACGCTTTTCATTTCACTTGATGTCGCAACCATTTTTGGACTTACCTCTGCGCCATTCAGTGATTTCATGGCAGGAGCGATCGGGCGCATGGTTGCCGAGTTTCTTTCGATCGTGATTGGTGTTACGGCGTCGTCTGTTCTTCTTGCTGTTATTGCCCTTGCTTTGACCATCTACATGGGGAAAGGGTTCCTCGAAGCTGCCAAGGTAATCTTATTGCCCATTATCAAAAGAGGCATTAAGTCCTTCTCCGTCTTCTTGGAAAAAAAAGCTCAAAACCATAAAAAAAGGGCTGAGCAGAAGAGGCTGAAAGCCAAAGAGAGAAAGCTGAAAAAGGAGGCGCCGAAAAAAGAGGCGCAAAAAGTGACGGCACTGGAATCCACAGTCTCAGTTTTGCCGGTTGCTCCGATGCAGAATGAGCTGTTTGAGCCGGAGCTCTTTCTGCCAGAGCCTGTAATTATTGAGCCGCCTCCATTGGTGCAGCAGCCAAAGGTGCTTGGAGAGCCGGAGATGATCATTAACAAGGCGGTCCATGAAAAAGAGGCAGACCTTGACGAGCGCAGTTTGAAAGTGCAGACCAAAGATCGCGAGCCCTACCGCTTTCCCTCAATCGATCTTCTGGAGAAAGTGCCGGACGATAATGATCAGATTGATGAGCAGCATCTGGCCGAAAGCAAGCAGAAACTGCTTGAGAAACTCAAGATCTACAAAATAGAGGTAAAGAGGATTGCAACCACCGTAGGCCCCCGGGTTACCCTTTTTGAACTGGAGCTTGAGCCGGATGTCAAGGTCAGCCGGGTAAAATCCCTTGAAAATGACCTTGCCATGGCGCTCTCGGCACGAGGTATTCGAATCATTGCCCCCATTCCCGGCAAGAATGCGGTTGGTGTAGAGATTCCCAATGGCAAGCCGAAAACGGTCTGGCTTCGGTCGGTGCTGCAGGTTGAAAAATTCAAGAACAGCACCATGATGCTGCCGATTGTGCTTGGTAAAACCATCACGAATGAGGTCTATATTGCCGATCTGGCCACCATGCCGCATCTTTTGATTGCCGGTGCGACCGGGGCAGGCAAGTCGGTCTGCATCAATGTCATTATCTCCAGCCTCCTCTATGCATGCAGTCCCGACAAGGTCAAGTTTGTGCTGATCGATCCCAAAAGGGTTGAGCTTTTTCAGTACCAGCATCTGAAAAACCATTTTCTCATGCGTTTTCCCGGTATCGACGAGCAGATTATCACCGATCCCCAGAAGGCGGTCTATGCACTCAGGTGCGTCGTTAAAGAGATGGAGATCCGGTATGAGACCCTTGAAAAAGCAGGAGTCCGCAATATTGGCGATCACAACCGCCGTATTCCTGAGGAGGCACTGCCTTACATTGTTGTGGTTATTGATGAGCTTGCTGATCTTATGATTACTGCGGGAAGGGATGTTGAAGAGCCGATTATCAGGATTGCCCAGCTCGCCCGTGCGGTGGGTATTCACCTGATTGTGGCGACCCAGCGCCCCTCTGTTGATGTCATTACCGGTATCATCAAGGCCAACTTTCCAGCCCGGATTGCCTTCCAGGTGGCCAGCAGGGTCGATTCGCGCACCATTCTTGATGGCTCCGGGGCTGAACAGCTTCTCGGTAACGGTGACATGCTCTATCAGCCCTCAAACCAGCCGAAATCGATGCGTATCCAGGGACCATTCGTCTCATCGGGCGAGGTTGAAGAGATTACCTCCTTCATCGGTAAGCAACATGCCCTGAAAAATATGTATGTGCTTCCCGCGCCGGATGTGCAGAAGGGTAACGGTATGTCGTCGTCGGGATACCAGGAAAAAGATGGCAAGGACAGCATGTTTGAAGAAGCCGCAAGGCTTGTGGTGACGCACCAGCAGGCGAGTGTTTCGCTGTTGCAGAGGCGTCTTCGGCTCGGATTCAGCCGTGCAGGGCGGGTTATGGATCAGCTCGAATACAGCGGGATTGTGAGTGAGGCCGATGGGAGCAAAGCAAGGGAAGTCCTCATCAACAATGAAGACTCCCTCGAACTTTTATTGCGAAATCTCGATGGATGAGTTTTCAGACTGATTCAACGCGAACAATTTCCGGAACGGCTTTTTTGATCGCCTGTTCAACACCGGCACGCAGGGTAAGGGTGCTCATCGGGCATGAACCGCATGCGCCAAGCAGTTTTACATCAACGGTCATATCTTTTGTAATGCCGACAATCTGACAATCGCCACCATCAACCTGCAGATAAGGGCGTACAGTTTCAAGTGCGGCAATAACCCGGTCGTAGAGCGCATCGCTGTTTGGCAGATAATCCTTGCTGGAACTCATGGTATGGTTGGTTTACAATGGTTGGAAATAGTGGTAACCTTTTTATTCACAGAACAGAACGTAATATCAAACCTCTTGCGGAAAAAAACAATATGAAATTCATCATTGTTTGTCACCGCTTTCTGCTTTCATAATCGAAATCCTGCGGACAACCTCCATGCCTGCCTGATTTATCGCCTTCGAGGACGATGAATCGGGGTGGCTGAGCAGACCGGGCGTTCCGCTGTCACCGCCTTCGCGCACTGCCCGGTCGATCGGGATGGAACCGAGGAAGGCGAGCCCTTGGGTACGGGCAAAGATCTCTCCTCCATGGTGCCCGAAAATATAGTCTTTCGTTCCGTCCGGCAGTTCGTAATAGCTCATGTTTTCGACCACTCCGAGAATAGGGACATTGACCTTGCGGAACATGCTCACCGCTTTCGACACATCGGCAATGGCCACATCCTGCGGTGTTGTCACAATAATGGCGCCAGTCAGGGGAATGGTCTGGGCAATGGTAATCTGGACATCCCCGGTACCGGGAGGAAGATCGAAAATCAGGTAATCGAGCTCCTTCCACTCCACGTCATTGATAAACTGCTTGACAGCGTTCGAGACCATTGGTCCACGCCAGATCACCGCTGTATCGCTTTCGATCAGAAAGCCGATAGACATCAGTTTGACGCCCCATTTTTCCAGCGGCACAAGATTTTTTCCTTCAACTTCCGGTTTGGCATCAAGGAGTCCGAACATGGTTGGAATGCTCGGGCCGTAAAGATCGGCATCAATCAGCCCCACCTTTGCGCCCGTTTGGGCAAGGGTGATGGCAAGGTTGACGGCAAAGGTCGATTTTCCGACTCCGCCCTTTCCCGAAGCCACCGCAATAATCTCTTTTACCTCTTTCAGCGGACGGTCATGGTTGCAGTTATGATGACTGCAGGATGCATGTGCCGAGTGATCATGGCCTTCGTGATGGCTGCAGGATGAAGGTGTCGATTCATCATGGAGTGTCGTCATAGAGTGTTATTATTTTATGTTGCTAAAAAAACAGTTATGGTTGAGTTGTGGCCATGCGCTCATTTTTGCATGAACCGCATCGAAATGGCGACTCCCTCCAGGCTGAACTTTTCACGCAGCTTGTTTTCAAGAAACTTCCTGAAATTTGGCTGCACCAGGAGAGGGTCATTACAGAAAAAGGCAAAGACCGGCCAGGCGGCATTGATTTGGGTCATGTACTTGATCTTCAGCTCCTTGCCCGTTTTTGTGGAAACGTGCGTCTGTGAAAGTGCCTCCTCAAGAAATTTGTTGAGCACGCTGGTGCTGATTTTCCGCGAGCGGTTCCGGCAGATCTCCTGTGCTGTATCGATTGCCCGGTAGAGGTTCTTTTTGGTAAGGGCCGAAATAAAGAGTACCGGAACATAAGAGAGGTTACCCATCTGCATCCGGAGGTCCTCCTCATAGATTTTGCTCGTTTTTGAATCTTTTTCGATCAGATCCCATTTGTTGATCAACAGGAGCGCCCCTTTTTTGCGCTCTACGGCCATATTGATGATTCTCATATCCTGCTTTTCAATGCCCGGCGCGGCATCAAGCATTACAAGGGCAACATCACAGCGCTCAATGGCATGTTCGGTTCTCAGCGAGCTGTAGTACTCAATGCCCGCATCAATTTTTGTCCGTTTTCTCAGCCCCGCCGTATCAATCAAAACAAAATCCTCCTGCTTGCGGGTAAAGTGGCTGTCGATAGCATCACGTGTTGTCCCCGGGATGTTCGACACAATCAAGCGGTTTGAACCAAGCAGGGCATTGACGAAACTTGATTTTCCCACATTCGGCCTTCCGACCACGGCCAGTTGGGTGGCACACGCTTTGTTACTGTGCTCTCTCTCCGTTTCAGGCAGGGACTCAAGGATATCATCAAGCATGTCGGCAACCCCGCTTCCGTCTCTTGCCGAGATAAAATAAGGGTTGATAAATCCGGTACTGATGAACGACGCAGCGTCTATGGTTAGTTGCGGGGTTTCAACCTTGTTCACCGCAAAAAAGAGCTGCTTGTGTCGGAAGGTTCGCTGCAGCAGCCTGCCGAGTTCGAGATCTCCGTAGGAGAGACCGGCACGAACATCGGTTAAAAAGATAACAATATCGGCATCACGGATGGCCGTCAGGGTCTGCTCAAGCATCGCCACGCTGATGATGTCACCCTCGGCATTGTAGCCCCCGGTATCCATCAGCAAAAACTCCTTGCCTTGCCACTCGCCCTCTGCGATATGGCGGTCTCTTGTAACACCGGGGGTTGGATCGACGATGGCGCTTCGTTGGCGCAGGATTCGGTTGAACAGGGTTGATTTGCCGACGTTAGGACGGCCCACCAGAGCAATTAAAGGCTTCATAAGAACAGATGCGGTCTTGATAAAAAAAGTTGGTACAGGCTCCTCCGGGAATTCCTTTTGAGATATAAGGTATAATTTGTAGAATTAAGTGGAATAATTTACATTGATGAACTTTATTTTTCCGCAAAAGTCCAGATAATCCAGAGCAAGAGAATGAGTAAGACGATAAGTTTTAAGACATATTCAGCAAAACCGGCAGAAGTTGAGCGCAAGTGGTACGTTGTTGATGCTGAAGGTCAAGTATTGGGCCGTATGGCTTCTGAAATTGCAAAAGTCCTCAGGGGCAAGCACAAACCACAGTTTACGCCGCATATCGATACCGGTGACTTTATTGTGGTAACCAATGCTGAAAAAGTTGCGCTCAGCGGCAAAAAAGAGGAGCAGAAAAGCTACTTTTCGCACTCACAGTATCCGGGCGGAGTCAAGGTTGATCATGTCAAGGATTTGCTGAAGAAAAAACCGGAAAGAATTATTGAAAATGCTGTTTGGGGAATGTTGCCGCATAACAATCTCGGTCGCCAGTTGTTCAGAAAACTCAAGGTTTATGCAGGTGCTGAGCATCCGCACGCTTCGCAGTCTCCTGTTGAAATGAAGGTAAACTAAATATTAAAGCATTGGGAATGAAAGAGGTTATCGATACAGTAGGTCGCCGTAAAACCTCGGTGGCTCGAGCTTTTATGATTCCGGGAAAAGGCCGGGTTATTGTCAACAAACTGCCGATTGAAGAGTACTTCAAGGATGAGTTCAAGCGCCAGCAAGCACTCCGTCCTCTCGTCATTACCGAAAGAACCGAACAATTTGATATCAAGATCAATGTCCAGGGAGGCGGTGTCAGCGGCCAGTCCGGCGCAGTGAGCCTTGCAATTGCTCGTGCTCTTACCGAATTTGACGATGCGGCCCGTGCCATTCTTAAAACAGAGAGGCTTCTGACCAGAGATCCACGTATGGTTGAGCGGAAAAAATTCGGTCGCAAAAAAGCCCGCAAACGCTTCCAGTTCTCCAAACGTTAATCTGGTGGTATTGTCAGCTTTATTCTATTTCAGAACACAACTTCGCATATCATGCCATTCTGAACTCCATTCAGATGAAGCTCTCCGGAAGTGTCCGACGCCCTGCGCCGGATACCGGTGGGTAGAGGCTTGGTAGAGGAACAACTAAATCACAAAAACGCACTCATGTCACATTTTCAGCTTGAAGAGATGCTCCGCGCAGGAGTCCACTTCGGTCACCTTGCACGCCGCTGGTGTCCGAAAATGAAGCCGTACATTTTCATGGAAAAGAACGGTGTTCATATTATTGATTTGCAGAAAACGGTTGTGCTTGCCGATGAGGCACTGAAAGCCCTTGAAGCAATCGCGCAGACAGGCAGGGAAATCATGTTTGTCGGCACCAAAAAACAGGCCAAACACATTATTGCCGAACAGGCAGAGCGGGCAGGTATGCCTTACGTCTGCGAGCGTTGGCTGGGTGGTATGCTTACCAATTTCCAGACGATTCGCCAGAGCATCAGGCGCATGAACTCGATTGACCGGATGGCGACTGATGGTACATACGACATGATTACCAAAAAAGAGCGTCTCATGCTTGGTCGTGAAAAAGAGAAGCTTATGAGGATCCTTGGTGGTATTGCCACCATGAACCGCCTTCCAGCCGCACTTTTTATTGTTGATATCAAGAAAGAGCATATCGCCATCAAAGAGGCGCGTTCACTCGGTATTCCCATTATTGCCATGGTCGATACCAATTGCGATCCTGAACTCGTTGATTTTGTCATTCCAGCCAATGACGATGCCATCCGCTCCATTCAGTTGATGGTCAAGGCCGTTGCTGATATCGTTATCAAGGCACGTGAACTGAAGGTCGAAAATGAGGTGCTTGCCGAGATGGATGAAGTCGAAGAGGCCGGCAACGACGAAAAGGAAGAGATCAGCGAATAAACAGAGTCTATAATCAATAAGAGTGAAATTTCAATGAGCCAGACTTCAGCAAAAGACGTTAAAAGTCTTCGTGATATAACAGGCGCAGGTATGATGGACTGCAAAAAAGCCCTCGATGAAACTGGAGGGGATATGCAGCAGGCTATCGACTATTTGCGCAAGAAAGGAGCAGCCCTTGCTGCCAAGCGTGCAGACCGCGATGCCCGTGAGGGAATGGTCGCCATCAGAATGACTGCCGACCACAAGGCAGGAGTTATTCTTGAACTGAACTGCGAAACCGACTTTGTTGCCCGTGGTGAAGTTTTCACCAGCTTTACCGCTGCACTTGCCGATCTTGCACTTGCAACCACCACCACCTCTCCCGAAGCGCTCTTGACGCTGACGCTCAGTGAGGCCTTTGGCGGTGAAATAGTGGACGACGCCATCAAGACCATGACCGGCAAGCTTGGCGAAAAAATCAGCCTCAAGCGCCTCGTCTATCTTAATGCCAATGACGGCATTGTTGAAGCCTATCTTCATCCGGGTTCACAGCTCGGTGCAATCATTCATATTGCCACCGACAAGCCCGAACTG
Organism: uncultured Chlorobiaceae bacterium; assembly: GCA_903840935.1. GTDB lineage: Bacteria > Bacteroidota > Chlorobiia > Chlorobiales > Chlorobiaceae > Chlorobium. Next base: position 15,468 of record CAIMHT010000063.1, on the reverse strand, counting down.
GTTGGTGAACTGGCTAAAGATCTTGCCATGCAGGTTGCTGCAGCCGCACCGATTGTTGTTGACCGCTCCTTTGTTCCTGCCGATTATATTGTAAAAGAGTCTGAAATCTATCGTCAGCAGGCTCTTGAACAGGGCAAGAAAGAGGCTTTTGTCGATAAAATTGTCATCGGCAGGCTCGAAAAGTACTATCAGGATGTTGTGCTCAGTGAACAGTTCTTCATTAAAGACAACGCCACGAAGGTCTCTGATGTACTGGTTGAGTTCCGCAAAAAGCATCAGGCAAAGGTTGATGTTGTTGAATTTGCCCGCTGTAAACTGGGAGAATAAAAAAAAGGCCTCGTTGTTGCGAGGCCTTTTTTTTGTACATAACTTGTTACGGTATTGTTTTCATTTAACCATTTCTTTCTGAGGATAAGGATATGCTTCATTACAAGCGCATCTTGCTGAAATTAAGCGGCGAAGCACTTGCCGGAGAGGATGGGTACGGCATCAACCCCGAGATGCTTGAACGGTATGCCGAGGAGATCAGGGAGGCCCGTGACATGGGAGCCCAGATTGCACTGGTGATTGGTGGAGGAAATATTTTTCGCGGAATGTCAGAGGCTGCAGCCAAGATGGATCGTGTACAGGCTGACTATATGGGTATGCTTGCAACAGTGATCAATGCTTTGGCCTTTCAGGACGCGCTTGAACGCAAAGGGATCTTTACCCGCCTTCAGACGGCTATAAAAATGGAGCAGATGGCTGAGCCTTTTATCAGGCGCAAAGCTGTCCGCCACCTCGAAAAGGGACGGGTTGTTATTTTCGGTGCAGGCACAGGAAACCCCTATTTTACCACCGACACAGCGGCATCATTGAGGGCTATCGAGATTGAGGCTGATATTATTGTCAAAGGCACACGCGTTGATGGCGTCTACGATTCCGATCCTGAAAAAAATTCCAACGCGGAGTTTTTCGCCGATATATCCTACCTTGATGTCATACGCAAAAACCTTCGGGTTATGGATATGACCGCTATAACCCTCTGCAGCGAAAATGCACTCCCCATTGTGGTCATGAACATGAACGAAAAAGGGAACTTCACCAGATTGCTGCGTGGTGAAAAGGTTGGTTCACTGGTACATGGGTGATCGCCGGGGCTCAGCAGAGCTCCTCAAAATCCATACTTGATTGCAACACCATATTGAGTGCTGCTTGAATCTCCCGCCACTCAAACCCTCGGTTCGAGAGGAAAACTTCAAGTTTTCTTTTGCGGCCGGCATCGGTAGCCTCATGCAGTGAACGGAGTTTTTTTTCTGCTGCCCGGCAGCAGAGTGCCGTGCTGTCATACTCTTTGAGGAGTTCGCCGACAATGGCTTCCGACAACCCTTTTTTTCGGAGTTCCGCACCGATTTTCAATTTTCCCGCCGGTTTTCTGTTTGAGCGGCTTCTGATCAGCTCTATGCCGAATGCCCTGTCGTCAAGCACACCCCGGCTTGCCAGTTTCTCCACTACTTCTGCAATGCACTCTGCGCCATATCCCTTTTTCAGGAGTTTTTGCTCAAGTTCCCGGCGGCTGTGATTGCGCAGCCCAAGCAGTTTGAGGGCGAATGCCATTGCGGACGGTGTATTGCTGTCGGCCATGATCAAGAGCGTGATACGTTTCATTTTGTTGAAGAGCTTCATGAATGATCTCGCTCCCCATGATTTTCATGGTAATCTAATTGGCAGAGCAATGTCGATCAAAAAAAATATTGACAATAAATCGTTATTGCAGAAAATCCACTCTTTCTGTGCATGAGTACTCTGTCAGATGCTTTTTCTCTCTCTTCAATTTTACTATATTCCATCCGCTTACAGTGAATGTGTTGGCCTGTCAGGTGGCGACGGCAGGCTCATAAAGTTTTTTTTATCAGTTTAGCGTAAAAGAGAGATGGCTCGTTATACCCCCGAACAGCTTGTCAAAAGAAACGCTTCAATCTGGACCGATATCCAGATTATCCTTGCTCCCATCCAGTTCCTTTTTTTTGTTGTTGGTTTTACCACAACAGCGTTTTATGCAAACTCCCTGTTTGTTACCAGTTTATACTGGGTCAGTGTCGCCATACTTTTCAAGACGCTCTTTTTTGCCCTCCTTTTCATAACAGGGATGTTTTTTGAGAAGGAAATTTTTAATAAATGGGTCTACTCAAAAGAGTTTTTTTGGGAAGATGTTGGCAGCACTATTGCCGCATTTTTTCATCTGCTCTATTTTTTTCTGGCGTACGTCGGAGCCTCCAGAGATGTGTTGATCCTCGATGCCTTTATTGCCTATTTCACTTACGTGCTCAATGCGATGCAGTACCTGGTCAGGATCATTCTTGAAAAACGCAATGAACGCAAGCTTCGTATTGACGGTCAAATCTGACGGTTGGGTAATGCTTTTTTTAAGACACATTAATTGTCATGCAACACAGTTTTAAAAGGCTCTGGAATACCACTTTTCTTTTTGTAGGGCCTATCTGGTTCCTGCTGGTCTGGATGATCTGGTCTTCAGGCCAGTTGCCCTCCATTGATGACAAACTCTCTTTTCTTGGAGTTGTGATTCCCGGCTTTCTGCTTATCTACGGTTCCGGCTTTTTGATTGAAGGGTGGCATGAAAAGAAAAAAAAAGGCAGGGCCTGACGGGGAGAGTTCATTTTTGCTATCGTTATTTTTCAACAATACACGCCGTATTTCGGGTGTGAGAAGTATCATCTTTTATGCAGAACCTTTGGAATGATGCAGATCTTCAATGCTCCATCAGAGAGCAGTGCAGTTCAACCGATATGCAGCCGGAACTTGCCGAGCTGGTTTACGCTTCGCGCCTGCTTGGCCGCGAAAGCTCGCTGGTGATGCATGGCGGTGGTAACACATCAGTCAAATGCGAACTGGTTGATTTGGTTGGCAACCGGGCTGATGTATTGTTGATCAAGGCAAGCGGTGTCGATTTGAGCAGCGTTTCAGGGTGTGATTACACTCCCCTCCGGCTTGGCCCCCTAAGCAAACTGGGAGAACTCTTCAGTCGCAACGATCAGGTAAGCGAAGATGCTCTTCGGCGTTTTTCGACCAAAGAGTTCAAACACCTTCTGCTTTTGAACATGTTCAGCTTGACTGATCACATGGACGAGCACCGGCTTACCCCTTCGATTGAGACTCTTCTGCACGCCTTTTTACCACACCGTTTTATTTTTCACACCCATTCGTTTGCCTTGCTTACCCTCAGCAATCAGCCTGATGGCACTACTCTCGTAGGTGAAACGCTGGGTGAGGGTTTTGGTTCTGTGCCCTATATAAAGCCAGGTCTTGGTCTTGCACGTGCAGCCGCTATCGTTTATGAAGAATATCCTGAGATCAAGGGACTTGTGCTTCAAAAGCACGGTTTGGTCACTTTCGGCTCAACGGCCAGTGAGGGCTACAGACGCATGATAGAGGCTGTCAACTTACTTGAAGATCGGATTGCCAAAGCAGGCAGAAAAAATTTTCCATCGGTAACACTGCCAGCCGAAATTGCGTCGGTTGAAGTGACAGCTCCCGTCATCAGGGGTGCCTGTGTTGATGAAAAGGCTCCAGGCATGCGCGAGTACCATCAGTTTATTCTCGATTTTCGTACCTCACCCGCTATTCTTGACTATGTCAACAGTGTCGATCTTGCCTGCATGAGTCAAAAGGGTGCCATGACGCCCGACTTCATTATCCGCACAAAAAACAAGCCACTTGTTGTTCCTGCTCCCGATGCAACTGATATTGAGGGATTCAAGGCTGCTGTGCATGAGGCCGTACAGCGCTACCGTCAGGAGTATATCGACTATTTTGCTACCCAGCAGCAGGCTGCCAATATGCAGGTAACCATGCTTGACCCCTTGCCAAGAGTGGTGCTTGTTCCCGGCCTTGGGCTCTTCGGCCTTGGTAAAACAGCAGAATCAGCCGCAGTCAACGCCGATATTGCTACAGGTACCGCTTCGGCCATCCTTGATGCCGAATCGGTTGGCACCTTTGAATCCATCACTGACCGGGAGGCCTTTGAGATAGAGTACTGGGACATGGAGCAGGCCAAGATGACCAAGGTCCATCATGATGTTTTTGCCGGTAAAATTGTTCTGGTTACAGGAGCCGCAAGCGGCATAGGCCTGGCGACTGCCAAAGCCTTCCGCCTGAAAGGTGCTGAGCTGGTCATTCTGGATCTGACCCGTGAAGCACTCGATCGTGCCTCGGAGGAACTTGGCGGAAACCTTCTTGCCATGACCTGCGACGTCACCTCAAGGGGTGATATCCGCGCCGCTTTTGACGCAGCCTGCCGCCGCTTTGGTGGTGTAGACATTATCGTCTCCAACGTAGGCGCAGCCATACAGGGGCGCATTGGTGAAGTCTCCGACGATATGCTGCGCAAAAGCTTTGAAATCAACTTTTTTTCACACCAGTCCATTGCCCAGGAGGCAGTCAGGGTGATGAAGCTCCAGGGAACCGGCGGCGTTCTGCTTTTCAATGTTTCAAAACAGGCGGTCAATCCGGGCCCGGACTTTGGCCCTTATGGTCTGGCCAAGGCGGCGACGCTCTTTCTTATGCGTCAATATGCCCTTGATCACGGACGAGACGGCATTCGCTCAAACGGAATCAATGCCGACCGCATTCGCAGCGGCCTCCTGACTGAAGAGATGATCAAGGCCCGATCAACAGCCCGCGGCCTGAGTGAAAAAGAGTACATGGCCGGAAACCTCTTGCAGCTTGAGGTGACCGCCGAAGATGTCGCCGATGCCTTTGTCCATCTTGCGCTCGAAATCAGGACAACCGGTTCAATTACCACAGTGGATGGCGGCAACATTGCAGCCGCGCTTCGCTGAACAAAAAAGAGTCAATCGATAATAACAACCATAACAGAAAAAGCGGAGAGCAACCATCATGGCGGAATACGATAAAGACAAACAGGCAAAAGAGTACTATCTCGATACTCCGGTCAACACACACGGATTTTTTCTTAAAGGGGCCCACTCCCTTGATTGGGGAATGAAAAACCGCCTGTCGAGGATATTCAGGCCCGACACCGGAAAAACCGTCATGCTTGCTATCGATCATGGCTACTTCCAGGGACCAACCACCGGTCTTGAACGTCCGGATGTCAACATCGTACCGCTTATGCCCTACGCCGATGCTATCATGCTGACCCGTGGTATTCTGCGTACAACCGTTCCTCCGAGTCTCACCAGAGCGGTCGTGATGCGCTGCAGCGGTGGCCCGAGCATTCTCAAGGAGCTTTCCGACGAAGAGCTTGCCGTCGATATCGAGGATGCCATCCGTATGAACGTTGCTGCAATAACCCTCCAGATCTTTATCGGTGGCGAATATGAGACCCGCTCCATCCACAACATGACAAGGCTTGTTGATATGGGTCTGCGTTACGGTATTCCAACCATGGCGGTTACCGCAGTCGGCAAGGATATGGTGCGCGATGCCAAATACTTCAGGCTTGCCTGCCGGATGGCTGCCGAGCTTGGCGCGCAGATTGTCAAGACCTATTATGTGCCTGAAGATTTTGATACCATTATTGCCTCGTGTCCGGTGCCTATTGTCATGGCTGGTGGCAAAAAACTTCCCGAGCTCGAAGCGCTTGCGATGTCCCGTCGTGCCATTGATGAAGGCGCATCAGGTGTTGATATGGGTCGCAATATTTTCCAGAGCGATGCTCCGCTTGCCATGATGAAGGCGGTCAACAAAGTGGTGCATGAGCGCGTGAGTGCCGAGGATGCCTTTGATTATTTCAATACCATCAAGGCTGAAGGATAATCATTGAAGGGTAATGTACTTTGCTGCAGCAGGTTGAAGAGGCCTGCTGCACTATTTTTCAGAGAGTTCGATTTTCTTAATGGCCACCCTGTTGTTCTCTCCGTCCGAGCCGGAAGAGTGTGGGGTATGACGTTTTTCTATGAACAGTGAGGATATAAAAGGTTTTTTTGCTTCAAAAGAGCAGCTCGACATGGCTGACTACCTGACGCTTGACTACTATCTGGAGTGTGTTGGAGATATTGAGACCGCACTTGCCCATTTTTGCAGTGAACAATCGACGGCACAGTGGAAACGCGTTGGTCATGATGAAGATTTTCGTCCCAGGTATGCCGCCAAGGTGATCAGCCTGACGGTAGAGGAGGAGCTTGAGGCGCTCAGCTATCCGGTACAGCATTTTGAATCCGGACCTGTTCATGCCTGCCGTGTCACTATTGCACATCCTCACTGCAATTTTGGCACCAAACTGCCCAATCTGCTCTCTGCGGTTTGCGGGGAGGGAGTCTTTTTTACTCCCGGTGTACCAGTGGTCAAGCTGCTTGATATCGGCTTTCCTGACTCTTATTTGCAAGCCTTTGACGGTCCGAAATTCGGTATTGATGGTATTCGCGACCTCCTGCAGGCCTATAACCGCCCGATTTTTTTCGGGGTGGTGAAGCCCAATATCGGTCTTACTCCAGCCCAATTTGCCGAAATCGCTTACCAGAGCTGGCTTGGCGGGCTTGATATCGCCAAAGATGACGAAATGCTTGCCGATGTTGACTGGTCAACCCTTATCGAACGATCCCGCGTGCTCGGAGAAGCCAGAGTTCGGGCAGAAAAGGAGACTGGAGAGCCGAAAATCTATCTTGCCAACATTACCGATGAGGTTGACCGGCTCCTTGAGCAGCACGACATTGCCGTCAGTAACGGGGCAAATGCGCTGCTCGTCAATGCCTTCCCGATTGGGCTCAGTGCGGTCAGAATGCTTGCCCGACACACGAAAGTGCCGCTGATTGGTCACTTTCCCTTTATCGCCGCTTTCAGCAGGATGGAGAAGTATGGCGTTCATTCACGGGTAATGACCAAGCTTCAGCGGCTTGCAGGCCTTGATTCAATCATCATGCCCGGCTTCGGAAGCAGGATGATGACCCCCGAAGAGGAGGTAAAAGCCAATATCGCGGAGTGTTTGCAGGATTTTGGCCATCTCAAGCGCTCGCTTCCCGTCCCGGGAGGAAGCGATTCAGCGCTGACACTTGAAACGGTCTACCGCAAGGTGGGTAGTGTTGACTTTGGCTTTGTGCCTGGTCGCGGGGTTTTCGGTCATCCCATGGGCCCCAAAGCCGGGGCAGCAAGTATTCGCCAGGCATGGGAAGCCATCGAGCAGGGGATAGAACTTGAACGTTATGCCGTTGGTCGTCCTGAACTTCAGGTAATGATAGATGGGGCAAACGGAAAAAAGTAAGCACCAGTAAAAGGAAGAGGGAGGCTAATGGGTAAACTGGACCATAAAGTTGCTGTTATTACCGGATCCACCAGAGGTATCGGTAAAGCCATTGCGCATGAGTTTGTGCGCCAGGGGGCAAAGGTAGTGATAACCTCCTCCTCGGCAGACAATGTTCAGAAGGCTGTTGCAGAATTTCCCCCAGAAACCGCTTATGGTTGCCTCTGTGATGTTGTTTCAACGCCCGATATGGAGCGCCTGATTGCTTCGTCCGTCGAGAGATTTGGCCGTATTGACTGTTTTATTAATAACGCAGGCATCTCCGATCCCTTTCAGAGCATTACAGAAAGCGATCCGGATGTGTGGGGAAAGGTTATTGATACCAATCTTAAAGGCACCTATAATGGATGCCGTGCAGCAATCAGTTATTTTCTCAGGGAAAACATTCCGGGAAAGATCATCAATATGGCTGGTTCCGGTACCGATAGTGGCTCAAATACCCCGTGGATGAGTGCATACGGCTCCACAAAGGCGGCCATCGCCCGTTTTACCTCTGCGGTTGCCCATGAGTACCGCCATACCGGTATCGCTGTCATGCTTCTCCATCCTGGTCTGGTCCGTACCGGCATGGTCAGCACCAAAAACCCGACGCCAGAACTTTCCCGGCAGTTAGCCACCTTCAGCACGGTTCTTGATATTTTTGCCCAGCCTCCCTCGGTTGCCGCAAAGCTTGCGGTACAACTTGCTTCAGACTGGAGTGACTCTAAAACCGGAGTCTACCGTTCAGCACTGAACGGAAGAAAAAAAAAATGGTTGCTCTTGACCTATCCCTTCCGTAAAATATTCAAGAGGATTGACCGTCGAACTTATTAACGCAGAAGGATCGTCATGCCGAAAACTGCACTACCCATATTTATTGTCGCTCTTGTTCTGGCGACACTTCAGGGCTGTTACAGCTTTACAGGATCATCGCTACCTGCACACCTCAAAACCATTGCAATCCCGGTATTTGAAGACCGTTCCGGTGCTGGTATAGCGCAGTTCAGGGGAGAAATTACCAGCGCTCTTGCCAACAAAATCGAAGCACAAAGCGCACTTCGCCTGACGCCCTCCATGGCTCGTGCCGATGCACTGCTCGAAGGGACTATTATCTCCTTTGCTGATGCACCAAGTCAGCTCTCCAGCAAAACCGGTCGGGCCATGACCAATCGGGTGACGCTTGTTGTGCAGGTCAGAATGGTTGATCGGGTGAAAAAAAAACCAATCTTTGATCAGTCGTTTGTCGGATTTTCCGATTATCGAACAGGTAACTACAACGCCCAGCAAGAGGCACTTCGGCATTGCGTTGGCCTGATTGTCGATCAGATTTTCGACCAGGTTGTTTCCGGATGGTAAGGTTGCCGGCCTGGCTGATTGCCGATGATGTGTCAGGGGATTCATCTTTTTAACTGTATTTGTCATTGTAAATCCTGCGGCAGGCAGGGAGCATAAAAGGAGGTTGTTATGGGATTACACCAGGATGTTGACTATCGTCTTGAACTTGCGCGCGGTTTTTTGAATGAAGCGGAGCAGGATTACTCCCTCAAACGCTGGCGGGCCTGTGTTTCCGGCTCAATACTTGTTCTTGAAAATAGCGGTCTTGCTGTGCTGATGCTCTTTGGGGTCTCTCCTCTGACCCACAAGCCTGCCCGACATTTATCGCAGCTCATGCTGGAAGGGACGGTCACCAAAGAGGTTGCCGCATTGATTGAAGAGATTCTGCCGGAGCTTGAAAAGTACGACTCACATGAAAAAATGCTTGCAAAATATGGTAATGAGTCATCATACCAGCTTCCCTGGGAGCTCTTTAACGAAGAGGAGGCTCTTAGGGCTCTTGAGGCTGCCCGCAAATCGATGCGCATAAGTTCCGAACTGGCTGAGCTGATTCAGGCAAAAGACTCTCCATTGGTAGACTGAAAGTCCTCTTTTTTTCTGTTAATATTTTTTTTCGTTTACCAAAGATGGATGGGAGCCGCGTACGGAGTTCAGCTCTCTACTTCTCTCTTTGTCAGTTTATGATCGACACTGATTGGATGCCATGAATCCTGTATTACTGTTTCCTGTGCGGCAAGCCCGATTTTTATTGCTGCTTCTTATTATTCTTACCGGCGTCAGTCTTCTTTCGGCTCCGGTTGCTGTTGCCGTATCTCCGGTACTGCTCGACAAGGCCTCTTCTTCAGAATTATCAGGACATTTGGAGCAACTGGTCGATCCTGCCGGAAAACTTGCCCTGCCCGATATTCTCACCCCGGCTGTCTCCGCCAGTTTCAAACCGCCTGAAGGATCCCTTGGCAGAGGCTACAGCAGTGATGTTGTCTGGTTGCGTTTTACGCTCATCCGTCGCGAGGGATTTCCTGAAAACTCATTCCTGCGATTGCTCCCGCCCAATATCGACCATGTCGTCGTTTATGTGCAGAGTGGAGACTCCTCATTGCAGTCGAGCTCCTATTATGAAATCCCGCTGGGTGCCCATATTCCCTTTGTCCAGCGCCTTGTGCGGAATCTTGATCTGGTAGCACCGCTCTCTCTGCCTCTGGAGAGACCGGTGCAGGTGTATATGAGGATTCAAACCGACAGTGTGACCGACCTGTCCGTTGCCATTCATACCTATTATGATTTAGAGCGTATCACATATGAAACGATCATTTTTCAGAGCGCCTATCTTGGTATTGCCCTGATGATTGTCGTTATGAATCTGATTTTTTTTCTGCGCCTTGGCGACCGGATTTACCTCTATTTCGCTCTCTTTGTTCTTTCCCTCTATCTTAATTATCTGGCGGCGGGCGGACTTCTTACCCTTTTGCGTCCCTACTCGGAGTGCTATTATGCAAATTATTTTACCGGAGTCTCATTTGGCGCGACGTTGCTCTTTTCTTCCCTTTTTTCGATCCGCATCTTTAAGCTGAGGTTTCCCGAGGTTTGTCGCTATCTGCTTTTATTACCGTTTTTTGGAATTCTCTCAATCTTGTCGGTTCCCTTAGCCTTCTATGGGTTGATGATCTTTTGTACGGTTATCGGATATTTTGTTTTGATCGTTGTTACGAGCTGGTTGAGTGTTCGCATGGTCATAAAAGGTGAGTATGAAGGTCTTTTTTATATAGCAGCATTTGGAATCAGCAATCTTGGCTATTTGGTCGATGCTTTGACACAGGCCGGATGGATCCATTTTAACTGGTGGAGTAATGGCAGTGTTCAGCTTCTCTCTCTTTTTAATATGATCATGATGTTTCTTGTCATGACCAAGCGCCTGCGTTTTGCAGAAAAACAGCTCGCAACGGCAGCTCTCGATTCCGAAAAAAGGGCGCTCGCTCTTGCCGGCGAGATGACCATCGAACTGCAGGAAAGTAAAAACCAGCTTGAGGTGCTGCTTGTATCTGAACGTCAGGCAGGGGAGGCTTTGCGTCAGAGCGAGGAGCAGTTCAGGAGTCTGTTTGAAGACCATTCTGCAGTTATGCTGATTCTTGATCCTGAAACCGGTAATATTGTTGATGCCAATCAGGCTGCAGCAGATTTTTATGGATGGCCGATGGATCAGCTTTGCCGGATGTGTATCCAGGAGATCAATACACTCTCTCCAGAAGCGGTGATGGCTGAAATGGCAAAAAGTCGATTGATGATTCAAAAAGAATTTTCATTTCAGCACAGGCGGGCTGACGGCTCTATCTGCGATGTGGAGGTATTCAGTAATAAAATAGAGGTTGCGTCCAAAGAGCTGATCTACTCCATTATTCATGATGTCACCGAACGCAAGCGTTATGAACAGGTCAACAGGTGCCGGATTAGTATGCTCCAGATGGCTGGAGGAACGTCGATAGATGATCTGCTGAGGGCGACAGTTGAAGAGGCGGAACGTCTGACGGAAAGTGCTCTCGGCTTTGTTTTTTTCGTTGAAGAAGATCAGGCGACACTTTCACTGCAGCTCTGCTCAACCCCTGGTATCGAAAAGAATTGCTTTGCAGAAAAAAAAGGTGAGAGACCTCCATTTGGCAAGGAAGGTGTCTGGTCAGATATCATAAAGGGGCAGAGGGCGGTGATGCACAATAATGGTGCAATCTTCAGACATTGCGCAGGGATGCCGGAGCATTATGCCGAGGTCAGGCGTGAACTGCTCGTTCCCATAATTCGTAACGACGGTGTTGTGGCAATCATCGGAGTAGGAAACAAGCCCCATGATTATCATGAAAAGGATATTGAATGGGTAGAGAGCCTTGCCGATCAGCTTTGGGATATTGTTGCACAAAAGAGTGCCGAGGAGATGGCGAAAAAACTGCAGGATCAGCTTCAGCAGTCGACGAAAATGGAGATGATCGGCCATCTTGCTGCCGGGATTGTTCACGAAATAAAAAATCCGCTCAATTTTCTCATGATCAATCAGTATACCTTGAAAGATGATTTTGACGATCTTGTTGAATTCGTTGGCTTTTACCGCCGGATCATAGAAAAAGTGGATGCACTCCCTGCTGTTGCCAAAGAGATAGAGTTGCTACGCGAAAAAGAGCAAGCCATAGCTCTTGATGATCTGCTCCGGAATATTTCCCAAACTCTTGAAAACTCAAACGATGGAATCGAACGCATAAAAACCATCAGTCAAGGCCTGCAGAACTACTCCTTCAAGAACGTGACGGGTCAGTTCTGCCTCTATGATCTCAACAAGGCAATTCATGAAGCCCTTCTCATTGGAAAGAGTGAATACCGCTCAGTTGCCACCATTGCATTACAGCTTGAAAATCTGCCGATGGTTCTTTGCGATCCATCCCAGATCAACCAGGTACTTCTCAACCTTATTATCAACAGTACTCACGCCATTCAGTCGCAAAACAGGAACTCTTTCGGCAAGATAGAGGTTAAAACCTGGGCGACGGCAGAGAGCCTTTTTTGTTCTGTCGCTGATGATGGACCAGGAATTCCTGAAGAGATAAAGGAGAGGATATTCGAGCCACTCTTCACAACCAAGGAGCGTGGCAAGGGGACCGGTCTCGGCTTAAGCATTTCTCGTGATATCATTGTCAAGAAACATCATGGCACGCTTTCTGTGGACTCTTCGCCCGGCGGGGGCACAATTTTTACTTTTTCACTGCCTGTGGAAGAAATATCTCCATCATTGATATATTAAATGTTCTGTGGTTCGAGGTTACAATCTCAGTATACCGACAACTCTCTAATGCCGGGTTGGAGAGTTTATTTTTTTTCAGTAAAGCCGACAGAATTCGCAGGAACCAACAATAAACCACAAAAAACATTGAAAGTTATAGCAGTTAACGGGAGCCCTCGCAAAGAGGGCAATACCTTCCACGCACTGATGGGAGTTGGCAGGCAATTACAGGAGAACAACATTGATTTTGAAATTCTGCATATTGGAAACCAGGCCGTCAGGGGCTGCCTCGCTTGCGGAACCTGTGCAAAAAACAGGGATCAAAAGTGCAGCATAACTTCTGACCCGGTGAATGAAGGAATTCAGCAACTGAAAGCGGCTGATGGAATTATCCTTGCATCACCGGTCTATTATGCGGGCATTGCCGGTACCATGAAATGTTTTCTCGACAGGGCCTTCTATGTTGCAGGATGCAATGGCGGGTTATTCCGTCAGAAGGTGGCTGCTGCGGTCGTAGCCGTTCGCCGTACAGGTGGATCGTCCACATTCGACAGCCTGAACCATTATCTGACCTATTCGGAAATGATTCTTGCAACCTCAAACTACTGGAATATCACCCATGGCAGGACTCCCGGCGAAGTATTGCAGGATGCTGAAGGCGTCCAGATCATGGATGTTCTTGGACAAAATATAGCGTGGCTCCTTGCAATGCGTGAGCAGACAAAAGCACAGCTCCCCGGTCCGGAGCCTGTTGTAAAGATTATGACCAACTTTATTCGCTAATCAGCAAGGTGTTATTGTCCCAAGTCAGCCAAATGCAGAACGTTAAAGAAAGAGATGATACTATCACCGGCAATGCGCCATGCGGATATCTTTGCTGTCGGGTGATTTCTGAAGAGGGTCGGCCGGTTGATTTCCTTTATGAGGAGGTCAATTCGGGTTATGAGGAGCTCACAGGCCTGAAAAATGTCGTGGGACGCAGAATGTCGGAAGTGATGTCTGGTATTGCCGAGTCAAATCCGGTTTTTTGGGAAAAACTGATCGAGCTTGCAGAGAGTGGAACTCCCTGTCGATTTGATGAGTACCTTGACGGAAAGTGGTATGACCTTTCAGTGTACAAGCCTCAAAAAGGCTTTCTTGTTGCACTATTCTATGATATCACCGGGCGCAAAGAGGCCGAAAAAGTTCTCAAACAAAGCGAGGAACGGTTCAGGACGCTCTTCAACAGCCATTCAGCAATCCAGGTTCTGCTTGATCCTGACACCGGCAGGGTGCTTGATGTCAATCAGGAGGCATCAGATTGGTACGGGTGGACGGTTGAGGAGCTCAGGCAGATGTATACCCGCGATGTCAATACCCTGCCGCCTGAAGCAATCATACAAAGCCTGCAGTCAGTAGGTGAGGGTGAGCAAAATAAATTTACAGGATGCCACAGGAGGGCTGACGGCTCTATTCGGGACGTAGAGATTTTTCGTAACAAAATCAGGATTGATGGCAAGGCGGTCATTCATGTCATTATTCATGACATCACTGATCGCAAAGAGACGGAAAAGGCCTTGCTTGACAGTGAGGAGCGTTTTCGGAGCCTCTTTGAAGATCATTCCGCAGTCATGATTGTGCTTGATCCAGAAACCGGCAATGTTGTTGATGCCAATCAGGCAGCAGCCGATTTTTATGGATGGGGAGTTGAAGAACTGAGAACGATGAACATCTTCAAGATCAACGACAACTCTTATGAGTCTGTTCAGCATGAGATGGAGAGATGGAAAAAGCTGGAGCAGAGAAGCATGTCATTCCGTCACCGGAGAGCTGATGGTTCCATTCGTGACGTGGAGATATACGGCAAAAAAATCACCATTATGGGCAGATCGCTGGTCTATGATATTGTTCATGATGTCACGCTCCGCAATCGTATCGAAACTGTTTCCCAAATGCGCATTCGCCTGCTTGAGATGGCAAAAAGTCATTCAGCGAAGGAACTCATGCAGTTGACCATCGACGAAGTCGAATGGCTCACAGAGAGTTCTATCGGGTTTGGCTTTTTTGTGGGGAAAGATCAAGCTTCAATTACTCATGCGAGCTATTCGACCAATACCCTGAAGAACAGTCGCAAAGTGCAGCAAAAGGATGCGTTTATTTCGCTGAACAATTCTGGTGTATGGGCTGATGCCGTGAGGAAACGGAGAGGGGTAATTCACAATGACTATCCATTGCTCACCCACCGTAAAGGGATGCCGGAGGGTCATGTTGCCTTGACGCGGGAACTGGTTGTTCCGGTCATTCGCAACAAGAAAATAGTGGCCATCCTCGGAGTTGGAAACAAGCCGGTCGATTATGATGAGGATGAAATTGGCTGGGTAAGCTCCCTTGCCGACCAGGCATGGGACATTATAGAAAACAAAATCAAGGACGACGAACAGAAAAAATTGCAGTTTCAGCTTCAGCACTCAATGAGAATGGAGATGATTGGCCAGCTTGCCGCCGGGATTGCACACGAAATCAACAACCCGCTCAATTTTATCATTCTCAATAAACATAACCTTCAGAATGATTTCGGTGATCTCTGTGAACTTGTTGGTTATTATCGCCGGATAATTGACAAAATGGAGAGCCTCCCGGTTATTGCCGAAGAGGTAGGGTTGTTTCGACAAAAAGAGAAGGAGCTTGATATTGATGTCCTGCTCAAAATCATTCCTGAAACTCTTGAAAAATCACAAAATGGGGTAGAGCGCATAAAGAGCATCACCCACAGTATGCGGAGTTACTCCTTCAAGAACGTGATGGAGCAGTTAAGCTCACTGAATCTCAATAACGTCATTCATGAAGCTCTGGTCATTGCAAAGAGCGAATACATCTCCATTGCCACGGTTGTATTGCAGCTCGAAGAACTGCCGCAACTCATTTGCGACCCTTCACAGATCAATCAGGTTATTTTCAATCTGATCAGCAACAGCAGCCAGGCCATCCAGTCACAAAAGCGGAGCTCTCCTGGCCAGATAGAAATTAAAACATGGGCAACTGCCGAACAGATCTTTTGCTCCGTAACCGATGATGGCCCGGGAATACCTGATACGATAAAGGAGAGGATATTCGAACCGTTTTTCACAACCAAAGAGCCGGGTAAAGGCACAGGACTCGG